>CANQDV010000051.1 GCA_947593955.1 uncultured Bacilli bacterium
CATATATATCATACCATATCTTTTTATATTTTTGTATTGTTTTCATCACCTCAAATCTAATACACAGCAAAAAAATATAAAAGTCAGTTAAATGATTTAAGAGTAGCCTTTAATGTTCAGGCCTTTGAAAAAAGAAACGAAAAACTTAATATTTATTATTTTGGATTAGTAAATCGACAAAAAATAGTTTATCAAAATGGTAAATTGATAGATATAGATACAGAAAAAGTAATAAGATCATTTGAATATGATGAAGAATTAATAATTCCTAATGAGTTAGCAGTTATGTTAAGAGATAAAAATAAAAATACAGTTTTAATATATGAAAATATTGATGGAATTTATATTAAAGAAAATAATAAAATAACTCCTGTTGTAGAAAGTAAATTAGATATTAATTGGCCTAATTTTGAGAATAATAAGTATTCTGAAATATTAAAAGTATTATATCAAGAAATTTTATTCAATATAAAAGATAATGTACCTATACCAAATATTATGACTTATAATAGTGCTTGGTATCGTGATACGCTTTTAGCTACAATGGTATTAGAAAAAACAGATAATGTGAAAATATTAGAGCCTTGGGTAAAATCAATAGATTCTATATATGATTATTCGAGAGCTAAAGATTTAAAAGAACCAGATGGATTAGGAGCATTAATGTATATTATTGGAGCAACTGGAGTTAATAGAGATGATTTAATTCAAAAAATTATTGAAGAAATTGATAACATTCGTGAACCAGATGGTAGTATAAAGGGAAAAGTAGATGGTTGGAATCAAAAATATTATCCTACAGCTTTAGCGATTTTAGGCTCTAGGAAATTAGGAATAGATTTAAATTTACAATTACCAGAATATGATGATGGTTATGCGAGATTAACTTGGTATTTAGATAAAAGAATTTCAACAGATATAAAAACAGTCGATAATACTTGTCCTTATTTAAATTGGGCATATTATCATTATAATCCAGATGAGACATTAACGATTTTGGGTGAATTATACCCATTGTCATATGAAATTGTGGCGGGAGAGACTAATAAAGAATGCTTTATATCAGAACATTATTGTAATGAGCATTTAGCATTATCACATATTTGGCATGCTTCAGAAATGTTTTTAGTACTGATAAATTATTAAAAGGAGAAGATATGAAAAAATATTTAAAATTAATTCGAGTTAAACATTATATAAAAAATTTACTTATTTTTTTCCCTTTAGTTTTTAGTGGAAATCTTTTTAACATAAATAAGTTATTAATTACGCTTAGTGCTTTTGTAATTTTTAGTTTATCAGCATCAATGATATATGTTATTAATGATATTAGAGACAGAGATAAAGACAAATTACACGAAAAGAAAAAGAATCGACCTATTGCATCCGGCGAAATAACTGTAAATAAAGCTTGGATAGTAGTTTTTGTATTATTATTTTTATCTTTAGTTTTAAATTTCTGTGTTAATAAAAATTTTAATAGTTACATTTTTGTTTTAGTTTATATTTTAATAAATTTAGCATATAGCTTTGGGTTAAAAAATATTCCTTTAATAGATGTTGCAATTTTGGTATTAGGTTTTTTAATTAGAATAATATATGGTGGTTACGTTATTGACGTTAATGTTTCTAATTGGTTATTCTTAACTGTGATGTCTATATCATTTTATTTAGGATTAGGTAAAAGAAGAAATGAAATTATTAAAGTTGGTAAGGATTCTAGAAAAGTTTTAAATTATTATAATGAGAGTTTTTTGGATAAAAACATGTATATGTTTTTAGCAATAACTATAGTATTTTATTCTTTATGGACAGTTGACATAAATACTATATCTACTTTAAGTAAATATTTGATATGGAGCATACCACTAGTTGTACTCATTTTAATGAGATATAGTATGAATATTGAAAATGATAGTTATGGTGATCCGGTAGAAGTAGTGTTAAATGATAAAATATTAACATTTATGATTTTGCTTTATGGAATTATAATAATGGTTTTATTATATTTATAACATGATAATTATATAAATAAAAAAATCTTTAAAAACAAATAAACATTTAATTCTAAAATTTTTTTAAAATTTCAATTAAAAAATTGTCAATTAAAATTGACAATTTTTTATTGACTTTCGGGGGGGGAAAATATTATAATTTCTTTGAAGTGTTGAGCCACTTTTTAAGAAAGGTTATTTTTGTGATGTTATGAAAGTAGTAATGTTAATCCCAGCATACAATCCAGATGAAAAATTAATTGTTTATGTTAAAAATTTAAAAAAATTAGGATTTGAAAAAATAATTGTTGTTAATGATGGCAGTGAAAAATCTTGTGATAAAATATTTAAAGCAATAAAAAAAGATTGTATTATATTAAATCATCAAGTAAATCAAGGTAAAGGTAGAGCGATAAAAACTGCTATAAATTATTATTTAGAAAATTTAAAAGATTATAAAGGATTAGTTACGGCAGATTGTGATGGACAACACACTCCAAAAGATACTTTAAAAATAGCAAAATCTTTAGAAAAACATCCAAATTCATTAATTTTAGGAACTAGAAATTTTGATGAAAAAGATGTTCCAACAAGAAGTAAACTCGGAAATAAAATAACTACAACGATATTTAAATTATTATATGGTAAAAAAATAAATGATACCCAAACAGGGCTTAGAGGAATACCTAATAATTTTATGGAAATGTCTATGAAATTAAATGGTGAAAAATATGATTATGAAATTAATGTCTTAATCTATGCAGTTCGAAATAATATTGAAATTATAGAAGAAAAAATCCACACCATTTATTTAGATGGTAATATTATGTCGCATTTCAATCCATTAAGAGATTCATATCGGATATATAAAATACTATTTACAGAATTTTTTAAGTATACTTATTCAGGAATAATATCATTTATAATTGATATTTTATTATTTAGTATTTTTTCTTTTGCTTTTGACAAAATAATATTAGCATATTCCATTTTAATTTCAACAATACTTGCAAGAATAATATCTTCCTTATTTAATTATTATATGAATAAGAATTTAGTATTTAATAATAAAGAAAAATCTAGTAAAACATTAATAAAATATTATATTTTATGTGTAATTCAAATGTTAATATCTGGATTAACTGTAAGTTTAATAGTTGATAAATTAAAAGTTGAGAAAGTATTGATAAAGGTTATTGTAGATGCCGTATTATTCTTTATTAGTTATAAAATTCAACAGCAATTTGTATTTAAAGTTAAGGAGAATAATATATGTTAACAGCAATAATATTATTACTTTTACTTCTTAATGGTGCTGTATTTTTAGCAAATATATTTAAAAGAAAGTATGAAGAAACTCTAATAGTATGGATATTTAGTATTGTTTTTATTTTATATATTTTTGGATTAATTAATTTGCTAAAATATGGAGTATATTTTATATTATTAATATCTATAATAATGCTATTAAATAATATAACAATTTTTATAAAAAGCAAAGATAAAATTAAAGAAACAAAAAACTTTTTAAGTCCTGCAATGATAATATTTTTTGCTAGTTATATAGTTTTATGTTTCATGCATAATGGCAGACTTTTAATTGGTTGGGATGAATTTTCACACTGGGGAGATTCAGTAAAAGTAATGTTTAATATTAATGATTTTATTACATCTCCTTTGTCAGATAGTACGTTTAAAAGATATCCACCATCAATGGCATTATTTCAATATTTTGTCCAAATTTTAAATGGAAGTTTTTGTGAAGGCCTATTATTCTTATGTTATCAAATAATAGGAGTTGCTTTATTTCTTCCTATATTTAAAAATTTAGAGTGGAAAAATTTTTCTTCTATTATAACAGCAGTGTTTTTTATTATTATAATTCCATTAATTTTTTTTGAAGATTATTACACTACTATATATATAGATGCAATGTTGGGAATTACTTTTGGAATTTTATTAATATATATTTTAGATATAAAAAAATTTGATTCTTTTGAAACTTTAAAAATATGCTTAGGTGTGTCTTTTTTGGTTAATTTAAAAGAAATTGGAGTTTATTTAGCATTTATAATAGTGGTATGTTTATTAGTACAATTACTTATAAAGAACAAAAATAATAGAAGCTTAAAAAAATATATTCCATTATTTTTGACTATTTTAAGCGTTATTTTTACTAAATTAAGTTGGAATATGGAATTACATATAAATAATATTTACAATGAATCTTTATCTGGATTTAGTCTTAAAAATTTGTTTGATATTATTATAGGTAAGGATATTTCGTATAAACAAATAGTTACAACAAATTTTTTTAATGCGATATTTAATAATACTTTAGTTTATAATTTTATAGATTTGAGTATGATGAAAATAATTATTATTTTATTATTTTTAACAGTTTACTATGTAAAAAAAGATAAAAAATATGGTTTAAATTTTTTAATTGTTTTTATTGGCTTAATAATTTATTTGTTTGGACTATTAATATTATACTATTTTCATTTTTCTGAATATGAAGCAACAAATATAGCTTCTTATGCAAGATATGCGAGTATTTATTTGGCGGGTTATTTAGTTTTTTTGGCTTTGTATTATTATTTAATAAATAATAAAAAAAATATTCTTTTTCTTAGTATAATTTTATTGTTTTATGCGCCTTTTAACAATTTAACATATAATCAAAAAAAAGTATCCTATGAGGAAAGAGAAAAATACATGATTGATGTTAGTTATATAAATAGGCATTTGAATAAAAATGATAAATTATATATTATTTCACAAAAAGATACAGGATATGATTATTTGATATTAAGATATGACTTAAGACCAATAGTAACAGCTCAATTTTCTAGTTGGAGTCTGGGTAAGCCATATTATGATGGTGATATATGGACTAAAGATATTATGCCAAATGAATTTATAAATATGTTAATTAAGGGTGACGTTGATTACATATATTGTTATAATTGTGATGAACAATTTAAAAATACTTATGAATCTATTTTTGAAAATAAAGAAGATATTTCAACGGGTAATTTGTATAAAGTTGATAAAGAAGATAGATGTTTAAAATTAGTAAAATAATGGATAAATATCACAAAAGAATCACTTATTCATATAATTAATTAGAGAGGTGTTATATGAATTTAAGTGATTCTTTTTTTAATAAAGTAGAGAAGAAGACTAAAGTCGATAAAAATACAATTTTATCTTTAGCAGAAAAACTTCAAAAAGGGAATATGAAAGATGAAAATACTTTAAGAGAAGTCATTAATACTTTAAGTGCCATGACCGGTAAAAAAATAAGTAAAGAACAAAGTGATAAAATAATTGCTAAGGTTGTCGATGGCAATGTTCCAAATAATATTGACAAAATGTTTTAAAATTACTTGCATAAGTGAAAAAATTGTGATAGTATTTTTATAGAATAAAGAGGTGTTTTCTAAATGCAAGAATTTTTAGAAAAATTATATAATTATGAATATTTTGGAATTTATTTAATGATTTCCATTGCAGTGTTAGTTTTATTATTTATAATTGTTTTATTTTTTGGCAAAAAAGATAAAAAGGTTAGAGAAATTGAAGCTACTAAAAAATTACAATTAGAACAAGCTAATACTGATGCTTTTAAAGTAGAAGATAATCAAAATAATGTTGAAGTATCAACTACATTAGAGACTCCAGTACCAACAGAAAATGTTGAACCACAACCTAGTGAAGTAACTCCTAGTGTAGATGTAACTACTCCTAATTTAGAAAGCGATACTTTGGTGTTTCCTACTATTAATATGACGGAAAATGATAATGAACCAGAAGAAATAAAAGAAGAAATAAAATCAGATTTAAATACAAATGATGATGTTGCACCAATTAAAGAATATGACTTACATCCTAGTGAACCAACAATTAATGATATGATTGCTCCTATGGCCGAATTAAGTCAAAATGAAGAAGAAAATGTAATGTCAAGTGAACCGGTAGATGACTTTGCAAAAGTTGAAATGCCTTTGGAAAATGAACCGATTTTAAATAAAGTTGAAGAAAAACCATTTGCATTTAATAATGAATTAGAAGAAAGTCAAAATGATTTGTTTTCTAATGTTGAAGTTCCAGAGTTTAATTTTGATAATTTAAATACTCAAGAACCAGTAGAAGAAGAAGTAAAAGTGCCTTCTAAAAATATTGATGTCTTTAGTTCAGTATTTGCTCCAAAAAGAGAAGAAAATATTGATTTACCTGAAATTAATAATGGTGAAGTAAAACCAGAAGAAAGAGAAGAGGTTAGTGTGCCATCTGCTGATGAAATGGAAATAGAACTTCCTACTTTAAAAAAAGAGGTAGTTGAAGAACATTCAAATGAAAAAATAGAAAAGCCAATATTAAAAGATTATAATTTAGATGATATAACTGGTGAAACATACAATATAAATAATTAAGAAAGTGTAAATCATTTTCTTTTTATTTGACATAACATTTAAACATTGCTATTATTTTAATGGTGATGAAGAAATAAAATAGCAACAATGAGTAATGAAGAAAGTAATAGTGTTTAAATTTTGCTAATTTAATTTTTGTAATGTGAATTAAAAATTTATAAGTAATAAATGAAATTGTATATATTTTTTATGATAAATTAATTTAAACTTTAAAGTTTAATTTGTTTGTCTTTTACATTTAGAAGGGTATAATAAAATATGAATAATTTTAAAAATGAAAAAGAAAAAATTTTAAAAGTTATAAAAGAAAAATATTTATATATTATGGCTTATATATATTTATTTTCTTCAGTATTATTATTTTTAATTGGAAATGTAAGAAGCATTATTAGTATTCCATTGTCTATTCTTTTATTGATTGCCTTATATAAAGCCATCAAAAATTCACCCAAAATGAAAGTAAGATTATTTGAAAATAAAAAGATAATGATTATTATCGTTCTAATAATAGGATGGGTATTATTATCAGGTATTGGGGGATTTATTTGGCAAAATAGTTGGGATCATAAATTTAGAAATGCTTTGTTTAGAGATTTAGTCTTTCACAACTGGCCAGTTGTTCAAGGAAATCGGGCATTATGTTATTATTTTGGCTTTTGGCTACCGGCTGCCATATTTGGCAAGTTTTTTGGTTTGACAGCGGGTTATGCTTTTCAAGTAATTTGGGCAATCATCGGTATTTTTACAGCTTTTGGATTAATGTGTCAATATTTAGGAAAAGTAAAAATAAGAAATTTAATTATATTTGCCTTATTTAGTGGATTAGATATTGTATTATTTTTAATTTTTTCAAAACCAACTATAATGCAAACTATAACTACTATTTTAAATGGAACCCATTTAGAATGGGCAACTACCTATTTTCAAGCATCTTCTAATACAACAGCATTATTTTGGGTTTATAATCAAATTATACCTTTTTGGCTAGGAATGATGTTATTATTATTGCAAAAGAATAATAGGTCAATTGCTTTTATTTATGCATTAATGTTATTATATTGTCCTTTTCCTTTAGTAGGATTAGCACCAGTTATGGTTTATTTTGTTTTTAGAAAACAAGAAAATATTAATGAAAAAAATATATTTAAGAATATTTATAAAAAGATTAAAAATGTATGTACTTTTGAAAATATTGTAGCAATATTTCTTGCTTTAATATTAGCATTGTTTTTTAAGAGTAATTTAGCTACTAATAAAATTAATTTCTTAAGTATTGATAAAAATATTCTTTTCTCATTCATTATGTATTTCTTCTTTGAATATATCATCTATTTAATCTTTATTTATAAAAACAATAAAAAGGATCCAATATTATTTATTTTACTTATAACAATGGCAGTTTATTCATTTATCAAATTAGGAGGTGGAGCTGACTTTTCAATGCGAACCAATTTTCCATTAATCTTTTATATAATGTTGTTAGTTATGTCTGATTTGCAAAATAATAATATGAATAAATTAAAAAAAGCATTGTTGATTTGTATTTTATGTATTGGAGCGATTACACCAATGACAGAATTTATTAGAACATTAAGAAATGAAAAAGCCATTTTAATTTCAAAAAATTTTGAATCAGCTCGAAGTGGTGGATTAGAAACAATATTTGATCAAGAACATAATGATTGCTATGAAAATTTTGTTGCAGATAGGGATAGTATATTTTTTAAGTATTTAGCAAAGAAAGAATAATTAAGAAAGTGTAAACCATTTTCTTTTTATTTGACATATTATCTAATCATTGTTAATATTTTAATAGAGATGGAGGAATAAAAATGGCCACAATAAATAATGGCGGAAGAATGAGTTCTCAAGATTTAGCTAATTTAATTGCAATAGTTCAAAATGCTAATCTTTTTGGATTAACTCAACAAGAATATAAAGAAATAACAGAAGTTATAAGAAGAGAAGCTTTAGCAATATCAAGAATATCAATGAATGCTAATTTAAATGAAGACTTTGATTTTGGAAGAACAGAAAGTCCTAATCTTAATGATAATGGCAAATTAGAATATCAACCAGGAGTTTTTAATGATATGCAACATATACCAGAATATGAAGATCATCAAAAATTGTCTTTCTAAAAATATTAATCAAGAACTTGGCTCTAGAATTTCTAGTGTGAAGTAAAAATAGCAAAAATGATATGCGAAAAAAAGAAAAGCAAGAATTTCTGGTG
>CANQDV010000052.1 GCA_947593955.1 uncultured Bacilli bacterium
ACAGAATATTCAATATTTTTCATACTATATTATGAAAAATATTGACATTTACATAAAATATATGCCTTTTCGAGTGTCTACTTTATCATATTTGTTTTAATTTTGCAATTTTAAGTATTTATTTCATAAATTTTTTTATCTTTTTAAATTTAGTTAATGTTTTACTTAAGTCATCATCTGTAACATTAAATTTTGCTGTTAAGTAAGAAAAGCGATATAAGAATCTTTTTTTATCTCAATTTAGCTTAAATGATAAATTTCTTAAAATAATATTTTTATGTTTATTTTCAATTAATATTTCAAAATAAATAACGAAGCAAACAATTAACATATTTTTTATAGATATAATTTTTAATATGGTAATTAAATTCGTAAGAATATAAATAACTATTATTTTTTTATTATATTCTTTTAATTTTTCACTTATATTATAATCATTTTTCTTATGTTTCAATGCTATTTTTAACATACTTATATAATATGTTGTAAAAATATTTAAAAATATTATTCTTATTTTTATATTTTATAATTAAATATTATAGCAATAAAACTTTATGTTTATATAATACTTATATGTTTTTTATCTTTTATAAAAAGAATGCAAAAAAAATACAAATTAATTGTATAACTTGTATTTTCTCTTAATTTTTTTCAATATTTATTTTACTTCACCTTGCAATAAATCTTGATAAATAAGATATAGTATAGGCATTAATTTTCATTTTTGCTGCTATGCTTGCAGTTACAAAAGATAACGTTCTATAAAAAGTATGATTTTTTATCTTTTCCATTCAAATAATCCTTCTTTAAAATACTTAATAGAAGATTTTTACTCCCTTTTTTTATAAATAAAAACCTAACTATAAATTAATTTAATAAAAATTAATTATAACAATTTTTCATAAATTTTTTTTATATCATTTTTTGATAAATTTACTGGATTATTTTTCAACCTATTTTCATTAACTGAATTGACTAAATTATCTATATCTTTATTTTGTATAATATGACTAAATTCTAACTCTGTCATATCATAAATTTTATTTATTTTTTCTAATGTCTCATTAAAAGATTTTGTATCAAAAATCCCATAAAGTTCATTAAAGATTTTTTCTACATTTTCTTGTTTTTCATTATTACTAATATAATCTACCATATGTGTCCATAAATGCGGTAATATACAAGCAACTGCATGACCATGACTAATACCATATAAAGATGTTAATTTGTAACTCATTGCATGAGCAGCTGTTGTTTTGCTTATATTAATAGCTTTTCCACTATAATTTGCTGCTCTCAAAATATTTAAATACACACTTTTATCATCATTTAAATATCTTTCATAATTATCTAAAATAAGTTTAATAGTTTTTTTTGCATAATCTTTGCTTTCACCATTAGCATTTATACTCCAATATGACTCTATTCCTTGACAAAAGGCATCTAACATAGTTGAGGATTTTTGATATTTAGGCAAACTTTCTAAAAAAGAAGCATCTAATAAAACATAGTCAGGAATAAGACAATGATGGGCAACAGAATATTTTCTATTATTGTAGTATATTACAGAAAAATGAGTAGATTCACTACCAGTTCCAGCTGTAGTTGGTACTGCTAAAAAGAACAAATCGTTATTTATGAGTTCTTGTTCTAAATAATTTTTATTATCATCAAGTGGCAAAAAGGCTTTAATTGTTTTTGCAACGTCAATTGCACTACCCCCACCAACTGCAATAATAAAGTCACAATTCTGTTTTTTATAAAGGTCTATTCCTTCAATTACTTCTTCATATTTTGGATTTGGACTATACCCAAAAAAAAAGCAATTTTCTAAAAAGATTTCCTTTACATTTGAAATAAATCTTGAATTTAAAGCTGATTTACTACATATAATAAATGGTTTATGATAACTTATTTTTTTTAATTCATGATATAAGTCATAGCAATTTTCAAAGACTCTTTGCTTTTTCATCTTTATTTCCCATTTCTTCATACTCAACTATTTCATGAATAACTCTTTCATAATCTTCAAGATTATCTATTTCATCAATATAATGGTCTTCATATGATTTAGCATATATCTCCATACTATCTAAAATTTCATTCAAAGCATTTTCAGCATATACCTGAACATTATGATTAATAACAAACCTCTTTACATTTTCATACCATTTAAGTAAATCATCTTTTTTCAATTTATACAATGGTTGAAAGGCAAAACAATCATCATCAAAAATATTAATTGATACTTCGCGAAGTTTCCCATCATTTATTCTTCCTTTAAAGTCTTTTTCTGGCAAGTTTTTATGTTTATTAATTAAACATATTGATGGTCTTTCATCTTCTAACATTTCTTTAACTAAATTTGTATCAAATACTAAATCGCCATGCATTAATAAAAAATCATCATCAAAATATTGCCCTGCTAAATACATTGAATAAATATAATTAGTTTGTGTAAAAAGATCATTATTAACTAATTTTATAGTCATATCAGGGAATTTTTTACAAACGCTTTCTATTTGTTCTTTAAATGGACCAGTTGTTATTACTACTTCTTTTATACCATTTTCTCTTAAAATACGAAGTTGTCTTTCTAAAATTGTTTCTCCATTTAATAATTTCGCCATACACTTATGATGTGTTTTTGTAAAATCCCCCATTCTTTTTCCTATACCAGAATTAAAAATTAATGCTTTCATTTTACCACCCTTATTATTTAAAATTTTCCATCATAGCTATTTTATTATCAATAGGACTTATCGTTGGACGTCCTAAATCACTACGAGATTTAATATTTGTATAAATAATTAACGCTTGTAATTTCTTTCCCTCAAATTTACTCATAGCATTTTTTATTTCATCATTATTTTTAGCAATATATACATCATTAAAACCAACTGACTTTAATAAATTTTCAAAATCAATATTGAAAGCAACAGTAGGTTGTCCACCAACCGACTCATGAGCTCCGTTATTTATTAAAATATATTTAAAATTTTTATCTGCAATAGTTGGAATTATTGCAAAAGCTCCCATATGCATAATAAAAGAACCATCACCATCAATACAATAAATATTTTTATCAGTACCAATACTCATTCCTAGGGCTATTGAAGAAGTATGACCCATTGATCCAACTGTCAAAAAATCGTGACTATGTTCCTCACCATTTCTTTCACGTATTTCAAATATTTCACGTGATGCTTTCCCAGTGGTAGAAACAATAAAATCTTTTTTAGATATATTTTCCAAAATAGTTGTTAATGCTTCTTCACGAGTAAGTTGATATAAATTTTCTAATGGTGGTACTTTATATTCACTAAATAAACCTTTTTTCACAATTAAAACAATAGGTTTTTGCCTTGTTTGTAAATAATCATAACAATAATCAATAGTTTTCTCATAGTTTTCATCTAATATATGATATTCAATATCCATAGTTTCAAAAAGTTTAAGGGTTACTTTACCTTGTTTTATGTGTTGTGGTTCATCGTGAACACCCGGTTCTCCACGCCATCCAACAATTAAAAGCATAGGTATACTATATACTTCTTCATCTGCTAATGACAAAAGAGGATTAGTAGCATTACCTATTCCAGAATTTTGCATATAAACTACCCCATATTTTCCTGATGAAATATTATATCCAGTAGCCAAAGCGATTGCATTCCCTTCATTAGCTGCAATTATATTATGTTTTTTATCAGACTTATCTGAAATACAAGCACATAAATTTTTTAATAGGGAATCAGGTACACCAGTGAAAAAATCAAAATTCTTTTTTACTAAATAATTATAAAAATCTTCAGTATTAATCATAACTACTTACCTCCAGGTATTAGTGTTAATATTTCTTTTATTGACATACAGTACTCATCAGCTTCTTTACTTCTTCCATTTTTTAAAATAGTTTTAGCTGTTTTCATCATTGCAGGATAGGCACTACGTAACAGATGATTAGCATGAATTATTATATCTGCTCCCCATTCATGAAGTTCTTCTTCTGTATATTGATTATATGAAGTAGGTACTAATATAACTGGAACTGCTTTATATTTTTTACGAAATTGTTTTAAAAAATCTTTAATTTCTTGCCCATCTTTTTCCTTACTATGAATCATAATTCCATCGGCTCCTGCTTCTAAATATTTATCTGCTCTCATTAAGGCATCATCAATTCCTTTTCCAGCAATCAAACTTTCAAGTCGAGCAAATATCATAAAATCACGTGTAGCAAGTGCCGCTTTTCCAGCTCTTATTTTAGCCGCAAAATTATCTGGATCATCAAGGGTTTGTTTTACTTCAGTACCAAATAAAGAGTTTTTCTTTAAACCTGTTTTGTCTTCAATAATAATTGCAGAAACTCCTAAACGCTCTAATGTTTTTACATTATAGGCAAAATGTTCAATTTTACCACCAGTATCTCCATCCAAAATAATTGGTTTAGTTGTCACTTCCATAATTTCATTTATTGTATTAATTCTACTAGTTAAATCAACTAACTCTATATCAGGTTTACCTTTAAAAGTAGAATCACATAAACTACTTACCCACATAGCATCGAATTCTTTTGTACGAGATGTAGTAATATTTTCTTCTTTAGCATGTTCTACTATTAAACCAGTAAGTCCATTCGAAGCTTCCATTACACTAATATAAGGTTTTAACTTCAATAGTTTTTTTAATTTACTTCTTCTATTATCAGGAGTATTTGTTAATGAACGATATTCTTCTTCCAAATTAGTTGAAGTATGTCCCATAGTATAAGGTACTTCAATCAATTTTCCCCCCCATTCGCTTAAAACTTCAATTACTTTTTCTCTAATTGTACTTTGAATACCTTTTTGCCAATCATCACCATGAATTACATAATCAGGTTTAATAGACCTCAAATTTTCTGTATAATCCAATGTTTCTTGTTTTACTACTTCTTTTACATTTTTTATATTTTCAAAAATTCTTTTTCGTGTTTCATAGTTTAATAAAGGAACTCTTTTATAAGTAGCAATTGCTTCATCAGTTAATAAGCCAATGATAACATCTCCATATTTTGCCCCTTCTTCAATTACATTCATATGTCCGTCATGTATAAAATCTGCTGACATTGCTATATAAACTTTTTTATTCATATTTATCGCTCTCTTTCAATATTCATATATATTTTTTCTTTTTAAAAATGTATTTTTTAATGAAAGCTGAAATAATTAGAAACATAAAAATAAAAATCCCAATTATATCTTTTAATGATATTTTTTTATATTTTGCATAAATTATTATTTCTTACTTATATTTACAATATTAATTTGTGTTTTTCTTTAAATAACACATACCAATAACACTTATGCTACAAAAGAACGGATAGCAAATCATTATAATGCTAACAACTTTAAAACATATTGATAAAACAAATATCAAAAAGTGCTAAACTATTGATAGATATATTATTTACTAATATTTTTTTAATAATTCATATAATGATTTTTCTTTATTTTTTTTAAAATAATTTAAAGTTTATTTTTTGCATTATTTCATTTCTTTCATATTAATATCACAATAATATATAATTATTTAATTAACTCTTTGATTCTACCTCTTTTGTTCTTTTTATTGATTTAATAAGATATTTTGTAATCATTATTACCGCTGATAAAAAATAATACAAGAAACAATAAATAACTACTAAATCTAACATTTTAAAAATAGTTCCAAGTAATACTATAACTGGTAAAAGGCCAGCAGCACCAAATTCCATTTCTATTCTTACTAGTAATGAATCAGTTTTTGATTCATCAGTTCTTTTATCATTTTCTATTTCTAATATTCCTTCATCAGCTAATAATCTTTCAGAAGCTCTATATTTTTGATAAATAAGTCTCATTAATGTATCTCCACTTGATGCCAACACCCCAAGTAGAACAAGCCAAATACATCCTTTACCAACAATAACTCCACCATTAAAATATACATTAAAGCCGATTGCAGAACATAAAAATGCAATTAGAATATAACTACTTGCACTATCAGCAAAGTCCCCAAAAGGCTGTTTTCTTACTGATCTTGCTAAATTGCCATCCGTACAATCAGATAGTATCCATAAATTGACTAAAATCGCACCAAAAATATTACATATATAATTTGGAATGAGCAATAAAATACAAGCTCCTATTGCTAATAAAATTGAAAAATAAGATACTGTATTAGCAGTTATATTTAAATTTGCTGCTATACTAGATGTTACAAATGATAATGGTCTAAAAAATAATTTTAGAACAAATGAATCTTTTTTTCTCTTCCACTCAGGTAAATTATCTTTAAAAAATTTTATAGTATATTTTTTAGTTTTCATACTGAACACTATATCCCCTTTCATTACAAATAAACAAAAAACATAACATTTCTATATAAAATGTTTACTATTAATAATTATAACAGAATATTCAGTATTTTTCATACTATATTATGAAAAATATTGACATTTACATAAAATATATGCCTTTTCAAGTGTCTACTTTATCATAATTGTTCTATTTTTGCAATTTTTACTAATCACTTTTATTTTTTCCTATTCTTTAAGATTTTATTAGGTACACATAAGATAAAATATTATTGTAAATTGTTTTTTTATTATTCTTTGCTTCATTATGTCATTTAAGATTATCAGATTAAAACTATGAAACTATAAATGGCATAAAAAAAATAACTTTATACCTTTTTTACTTTAAACCAAGAATACTTTAATCATATATTTTTTTTAAATATTATCACTACAATATCAAAAATATTTATTATTTAATTTAAGTATTTTTCTTTTTTATTTCACCAATTAATAATGGAGAAATTTTTCTAACTATTTCAGTAGCAAATAAGGACATAGAAATACTAATTATCACAATTAAAATCGATAAAGTAAATTCGATAAAAATATTGCTATTAAGCAACCAACTTGATATTAAACCTAACTTACTTTGAAAAATTAAAATTATAATTTTATGAAATATTAATATTCCCATGGTATTTCTACCTAAATATTCAAAAAGCTTATTTTTATCAATAATTTTTGATATAAATAAAACAAAGAAAGACAAATTCCAGAACTTAGTGCAAGTACAAAATTACCATAATCATACCCAACACAAGATACATTTTTGTAATTAAAAAAGCAACATATTATTCCAATTAATAGCATAATACATATTATGCAGCTATTTATCATTTTATCAATTATATTAAATTCTCTTAATAAAAATCCTATATAGAAAAAAATTCCAATATTTAAGACAGTATTAATTCCAAATGGAAGTATTATAAATTTATTTAAATAAATAACACTTAAAAAACCAACCAAAATTATCGGAAACAAAGCAATAATTTTTGCCCTATTATTTTTTTTTAAAAACTTAATTATAAAATAATAGATTATTTCCATAGAAAATAATGCAGGTAAAAACCATAAAGATGTGTTCTGCTTTAAAGCCTCCATATTTCCATTACCATACAATACATTAATTAACATAGTTTTTAAATTAAATGAAGAATTAATTCCTAACTTACTACCTATGTCACCTCCAAATATCATATAAGGTATTAAAAACACTAATGCCCAAATGAAATATGGAATCATAATTCTTAAGAATTTTCTTTTAAAAAATGATAAAAATGATTCACCTTTTTTAATTGTAAATACAAATCCAGAAAGTATAAAAAATAATGCTATATGGAAACTATATAATAATTTAAATAATAATCCCAAATGTTGTGAATGAACTATAGTATGACCCAAAACTATAAAAATTATCGCAAACGCTCTAGCAATGTCAATATAATTTAATCTTTTTTCTTTCATAATTACTAATTATTATAGATTTTTAATTTCTATAATATCCTCCATGCCCTCATAAATTTCATAATCTAATAATAGCATATTTTTAGTTTTTAATCATTAAAATTTTATCAATTATACTAATTATCATTTTATCACTTACTTTCTTTATGTTATCCACTTTAATTACAACAAAAAGAGCAATAAAAAAGTAAGGTTTGTAAGCTTTAATTTCTGTATAACATAAAGCAACCTTACAAATAAATTATATAATATATTTTAAAAAAGAAGAGCGATTGACTTTGCCAACACTCTGAATAATTTCGTCATAAATGATACAAATATTCAATCTTTATTATTTATTTTTTCTATCTCCAATGTATATCCTAATGGTTCTAATATTTGAAGCATGGTTTTAATCTGTGGTGAATTCATCCCATTTTCTTGTTCTAACTATTTTAGACTAGTTTGCAATATCCTGCTGCGATAAATTAGCATCTTTTCTTAGTTTAATAAATTCTTTTATTAGTTCATATTCCATTTCACTTATTTGTTTTTCTTGTGAAATATATTCTTTTATTTTTTCCATATTATCCTCCGTTGAAGATTTTTGCCGTAAATGGCAAAAATCTTCAATGACAATGTTTTTGTCTTGTAAAAAAATTCTAAATTTTATTTCTAGCTTCTTTAAATAATGATTCACTATATTTATTTAAATCTAAATATG
>CANQDV010000053.1 GCA_947593955.1 uncultured Bacilli bacterium
GTTACAATGTATTTAGATTATGCTGAGTTACAAGCAGAAAATCATAATGCAATGACAATGAATGATTGGATAGAAAAGCTTAATGCCTTCTTACAATTTAATGGAAGGGAAATATTACATAAATCTGGAAAAATTTCTCATAAGGTGGCGCAAGAACTTGCATATAAGGAATATGATAAATTTAGGAAAAAACAAGACGTATTATTAATTTCAGATTTTGATAAATTTCTTGAAAATGATAAAATATTAAAAGAAATTGGAAGTGATAAGAATGAATGAAAATAAAACAAACATTAACTGGTATCCAGGTCATATGGAAAAAGCTAAAAAGGAAATCAAAGAGCAATTAAGCTTAATAGATATGGTTTTAGAAGTAATTGATAGCAGAATGCCTTTTAGCTCTAAAATTAAAGATATTAATGACTTAATAAAAAATATACCAAGAATTCTTATAATGACTAAATATGATTTGTGTGATAAAAAAGAAACGGATAAGTTTGTTGATTATTATGTTGAAAAAGGGTACACAGTAATTCCTTTGGATTTAATAAATGATCATAAAGGTATATCAAATGTTATTAATAAAAGTAAAGAGATAATTGCCAAAATGAATGATTTGCGCATAAAAAAAGGGTTAAAGCCTCGTGTTGGGCGAGCTTTAGTTATTGGAGTTCCCAATGTTGGTAAAAGTACTCTTATTAATAAATTAGTTGGTAAAAAGAAAGCTTTAACGGGAAATCGCCCAGGTGTAACAAAGTCTTTAGGGTGGATTAGAGTAAGTAATAACATTGAATTATTGGATACACCAGGTATATTATGGCCTAAAATAGATAATGCAATGGAAGGATATCATTTGGCAGGACTAGCATCAATAAAAGAAGAAGTAGTAAACAAAGAAGATTTAAGTATTTATTTACTTAAAAGATTATATCAATTATATCCAAGTTATTTGGAAAAACGCTATGGAATAACTAATATTGATAATGATATTACTAAAACTTTGGATATTATTGCTAATAAACGAGGAGCTTTATCTAAAGGTGGAGTAAGTGATTACGAAAAAGTATATCATATCATTTTAACAGATATAAAAGAAGGATATATTGGTAATATAACATTAGATAGATTATAAAAAAATAAAACTTTTTTCGGTTTTATTTTTTTCTTATTCTTATAAAATTGATACTAGGATGGTTAAATAATCTAAATGGATAATGGCTACAACCAACTCCACCAGACACATATAAATCTGTTTCACCCAATCTATAATATTCTTCATAATATTTTTTGGCACCATTAACTTTTAATAAAGCTTTAACAAATGGTAATCTTATTTGACCATTGTGAGAATGTCCTGCCAAGGCTAAATCAGTAGGGTATTTATCTAATATTTTATCAATGTCATCGGGCTCATGTAATAGTAAGATAGTAAATATGTCTTCATTGCTATTTTCTAATTCAAAATATTGGTATGCTCTATCTATATCACGTTTCTTTAAATTTCTACTACCTAAACCAATCAATAAAATGGGGTTATAACCGTCACTATAAATCAATTCATATTCGTTTTGTAAGATTTTAAAATCCGTATCGCTCATTAAAGAATTAAAATTCTTTTTATCATGATTACCTTGAACAGCATATTTACCAAGTTTAGCATCCATTTTCTTTAATGCCTCTTTAACAATACTTATTTCGTCATCACTAACTTTGTTGTAATTATCTAACAAATCACCTGTAAAAACTAATATATCTGGTTTAATTTTATTAATTTGTTCAACTAATTGATTTAATTTTTCTTTATCTACAGAAGTACCATAATGTAAATCTGAGAATTGAACTATTTTTAAACCATTAAAACTATCAGGAATTTTATCGCTAGTTACAACAGTTTCTTTAACGACAATTCCCATATTACCAATGTATCTTAAAGCAATATATAAAACTAAAAAAATTATAATTAAAACAACTACTATCTTAATTATTATGCTAATCATATAATCTCTTCTTTCTTTCTTTTTTTCATGTTCAATTTCTTTTATTTTCTCTTGATTTTTTTTAGTCCTACTTATCATACAATAAATCCTCCTAATAAAATAGTAGAGATAACATTTAAAGTATTATGAAAAATATGCATTGTTAATGAAGTAGTAATATTATCCGTTTTATAATACATATATGAAAATGCTAATCCCATACTACAATAAGGAATCAAATATAAATAGTCAACAAAAGAATTGACTGGACTCATTATAACATGTAATGCTCCAAAAATAATACCAGATGTAAAAAAATATATCCATTTATTTTTGAAAATGTCTCTGAAACTTTTCCTAAATACTAATTCTTCTATTACAGGACTGATAAAAGTAAGGCTTAGAATAGTTAAAATAGGCGATTTATCTAGTAAAACTCTAATAGATTCTTCGTTAACTGATGTACCACCGTTATTAATTAATCTAATTAAAAAATTACTTAATATCATAACAGCTACACCAATAAACCAATAATTAAAAGCTTTATCTAATGGTTTAAATTTGGTATTTATAAGATCCTTTATACCAGATATAATATCTTTAATATAGAACAAAACTAAAGTAATAAAAATAATAGAATTACTAAAGATACTTAAATAATTTTTAGTAGTTATGCTGATAGAATTCATATCTATTTTAAATATAGTTGCTGGTATATATTGTAAATAAGAACCAAAAAAGAAAAGAAGAATGGCTATAGTAAATTTTATGTATTTGGAATATTTTTTAATAATATTTTTCATGAAACCTCCGATATTTTCTATTTTATTGTAAAGCTTTGAAGTTATTGTGTCAATAAAACGGCAAATTGTTTCACAAAACAATAATTATAATGTGTAAAATAGTTTTATTTTGTCGTAAAAATTAGTATAATTAATTAAGAAAAGTAATTTGGGAGGACGTATGAAGTATTATTGCATTGGAATAAAGGGTTCTGGAATGAGTACTTTAGCAAATATTTTACATGATTTGGGTAATGAGGTATGTGGTTACGATGATTCCCGTGAACACAAATTCACTGAAGAAGGATTAAGACAAAGAGGTATACCTATTTATTATGATGGTCACGAATTAGATAAAGATACTATTGTTACTTTTTCTAAAGCTTTTAGTTTGGAACATAAAGAGATAAAAAGAGTAAGAGAATTAGGACTTACGATTAAAGATTATAGCGAAGTATTGGGTGATATTACCAAAATGTTTGATACTGTAGGTGTAAGTGGTACTCATGGTAAGACTACTACTAGTTTTTTAATTAGTCATATTTTAACATCAACTATCGGTTGCAATTATTTTGTAGGGGATGGGAGTGGTTATGCTTCCAAAAATAATAAGATTTTGGTAATAGAGTCTGACGAATATAATAAACATTTTTTAAAGTATTATCCCAATATTGCGGTTATAACTAATATAGAGTTAGATCATGTAGAATGTTATAATGGATTAGAGGATATTATTGATACTTTTAAAAACTTTGGTAATAAAGCAAAATTGATTGTTGCCTGTGGCGATGATAAGAATATAAGAAAGATAAAGTTCGATAAAAAAGTTATTTATTATGGCTTTAATGAAAATAATGATGTTATAGCTAAAAACATTGAACTTAATAGTGATGGTAGTAGTTTTGATGTATATATGAACGGTACTTTTTATCATCATTTTAATCTTCCTTTATTTGGAGAACATATGATTTTAAATGCTTTGGCAAGTATTATTGTATGTAATAACTATGGCCTTTCTAGTGATGATATTTGTAAATATATGCAAACGTTTAAGGGAGCTAAGAGAAGATTTAAAGAAGAAGTCTTTGGAGATATTGTAACAATTGATGATTATGCTCATCATCCTACGGAAATTAAAGTAACATTACTATCAGCTAAACAGAAGTATCCTAATAAAGAAATAGTTGCTATTTTCTTACCTAATACTTATTCTAGAACCGAAGCTTTAATGGATGACTTTGTAAAGGAATTGAGTAAAGCTGATAAAACTTATATAATGGATATTCATTGTGATAGAGAACGTCAAGAAGACTATCCTGGTGTTTCTAGTGATACTTTAATAGATAAGATACCAAATAGTGAAAAAATCGATTTAAACAGTTGTGAAAAATTATTAAAACATAAAAATAGTGTATTATGTTTTATGAGTTGTACTAATATCTATGTTTTATTGGATAGATATAAAGAATTGCTAAATGAAAGTATAAAATAAATTAAGTAGTTATTTGTCAAATAAAAGAGTTATCTCTTTTTTTCTTTTATTTTATAATATATAATATAATTGTGTGGAGTTGATAAAATGGGGATTGAATTTAAATCTATAGAGGAATTATATCAAAGAGTTAAACCAGCTTTAAATAGTAAAGTTAAAGAATTTAAAAGGAATAAAATGGACTTTATTAAGGAAGAGGATATTTGGAATTATTTAATAGAAACTAAATGGAAAAATGGAAAAGGTCTTGAACTTTTTGATATTGTTGATGATATTTTAAATACTGATAATAAGGAAATAGAACAATTTGTTACTTCTAAATTAAAAGAAATAAAAAGAGAGGTTACATTAGAAAAAATTGATTTAAGTTAGCAGGAGGAATTATGACTAAGGAAAAATTAACTTATAGTATGGATGAACTAATAGATAAAGTCAAAGTATATATTGACTCAGATAGTGGTATTTCTTTAATAACTAAAGCATATGAATTTGCTAAAGATAAACATGCTGGGCAGTATAGAGCTAGTGGAGAAGAGTATATTAATCATCTTTTAGCAACAGCTATAATTTTAACTACTGTTTATGCGGATACTTATACGTTGTGTGCCGGTTTGTTACATGATACGTTAGAAGATACTGATACAACTAAACAAGAATTAGAAGAAGAATTTAATAGTGAAATTGCGGGATTAGTATATGGGGTTAGTAAAATATCACGGATTCATTTTTCAACTGAAAACGAGGCTCTTATAGAGTATTATAAAAAAATAATTGTAGGTATGAGTGAAGATGTGCGAGTAATAATTATAAAACTGGCTGATAGGCTTCATAATATGCGTACTCTTTGGGCTTTACCTGAAGAAAAAAGAAAAAAGAAAGCTAAAGAAACATTAGAAATATTAACTCCTATTGCGCATCATTTAGGTATTCACAAAATAAAAAGTGAATTAGAAGATCTTTGTCTTCGTTATTTAAAACCTGATGTTTTTTATGATATAGCTGAAAAATTAAATAAGACAAAATTAGAACGTGATAATGTAGTTGCTGAAATGTTGACATCGGTAAGTAACATTTTAACTGAACATCATATTAAGCATGAAATTAAAGGTCGCAGTAAAAGTATTTATAGTATTTATAAAAAGTTAGAAAAAGGTCGTAAATTTAGTGATATTTATGATTTATTAGCTCTTCGTATTTTAGTAGAATCAGAACAAGAATGTTATACAATAATTGGACTTATTCATTCTAAATACAAACCCATTCCTAAAAGATTTAAAGATTATATAGCCATGCCTAAAGCTAACGGTTATCAATCATTACATACTACTGTTTTTGGAATAGATGGTTATTTATTTGAAATTCAAATAAGAACCTATGATATGGATGAAGTTGCCGA
This sequence comes from uncultured Bacilli bacterium, assembly GCA_947593955.1. Taxonomy (GTDB): domain Bacteria; phylum Bacillota_I; class Bacilli_A; order RF39; family UBA660; genus RGIG3091. The sequence continues at coordinate 5,647 of CANQDV010000053.1, forward strand.
AAATGGTGTAGCATCACACTGGGCATATAAAGAACATAAAGATTTAACTAAAGCAAGTAAGAGTTCAACTGAAGCTAAACTACAATTTTTTAAAGCTATTATTGATTTAAACGAAGATAAAATGAGTAGTGAGGACTTTGTCAATAGCGTTAAAAACGAAGTTTTAAGTGATAATATATATGTATTTAGTCCTAAAGGGGATATATTTGAATTGCCAAAAGGTTCTACACCAATAGATTTTGCTTATAGAGTTCATACTAAAATAGGTGAGTCTATGATAGGAGCCATTGTCAATAATAATATTGTACCTCTTGACTATGAATTACAAGATAATGATATAGTAAAAATTAACACGAGTAAAAATTCCTGTGGTCCATCCAAAGAATGGTTAAATATTGCAAAAACAACGCAAGCAAAAAACAAAATTAAAAGTTTCTTTACCAAAAATGAAAAAGATTTATATATTGAAAAAGGTAAAGAAGCTTTAGAAAAAGAATTAAGAAAAAAGAAAATTGCTTTTAATGATTTTTTATCAGATGAAAACTTAACTATTATTTTAAATAATATTAAAGAAGAAAGCGTAATAGATATATATTATGATATTGGTAGTAATAAATATAGTCCTACTTATATTATTGGTCTTATCGATAAATATCATGAGGAGCCAAAAGAAATTAAATTAAAACCAAAACCTAAAAATACTGATAATGATATTATTGTTGATGGCATTGATAAAATAAAAGTAAATCTAGCTAATTGTTGTCATCCTATACCAGGAGATAATATAATTGGGTATATTACTAAAGGAAATGGTATAACTATTCATAGAGATAATTGCCCTAACTTATATAATTTAGAAGAACGTATGATAAATGTCAGTTGGAACGATAATATAAAAAATAAATATTTAGTAACAATAATGATTTATTCTAAACCTTATAATAATGCTCTACTAGAAATAATGCAAAAAGCAACTACTAGTAATATTAGTATTGATAGTATGAAAACAATTAATAAGATAGATGATGTTTTATATGAGATAGAAGTATGGGTAAATAATGTGGAACATTTAAATAACTTTATGCGAGATTTAAGTAATTTTACATATATAAATAGTGTAGAGAGGTTTATGAGATGAAAGTAGTAGTACAAAGAGTTACTTCAGCTAGTGTTGAGGTACTTGGCAAAACAGTGGGAAGTATTGATAAAGGTATTATGTTGTTAGTAGGTTTTACTAGTGGCGATGATAGTAATATTATCGATTATATGGTAAATAAAGTTATAAATTTAAGAATTTTTGATGATAATAATGGTGTAATGAATTTAAGTGTTAAAGACGTTGGTGGAAGTATTTTATCAGTATCACAATTTACTTTATATGGTGATGCTTCCAAAGGTAATCGTCCTAGTTATGCTAAAGCTTTAAATAGTGAACAAGCTATCAAATTATATGAAGAGTTTAATGATAAATTAAGAAAACATGTTAAAGTTGAGACTGGAATATTTGGATCATATATGCAAGTTAGTCTTATAAATGATGGGCCAATAACTATTATTTTAGAAAGATAAGGTGATTTTATGTTTCGTGATAAATTAAATTTTAAATTACTTAATTTATTAATTTTATTAGTTATTATTTATATTATTGTAAGTACAAGTAATTGGTGGGGTTCAATTATAGGGAAGGTTATATCAATAATATTCCCGTTTGTCGTATCGTTTGCAATAGCCTATGCTTTTTATCCTCTAGTAAAAAAATTGCAAAATAAAGGGGTAAGAAAAACTTTAGCTGTAACTCTTGTTATAACAGTAACAACAGCCTTATTTTTAGGATTAATTATAATTACAGTTCCTATAGTATATGATCAGTTATTAACTTTATCTAAATTGGTAGCAAAGGTACTTCAAGATTTATCAACTAAATTTTCTTTGGATTTAGGTGGCTTCGAGAACTCAATTACTAATATTTTAAATGATATTATAACAAGTTTAGGAACATATATTTCCAATGGTACTATTGATTTTGTTGGAAAATCTGTCAATTTCTTTACTAAATTTATTATTATATATATAGTATCAATTTACTTCTTAGCTGGTATGGATAAAATAAGAAGCAACGCTAAAGACATATTAAAAAGGCAAAAAAATAAAAAAGTTTATAACTTTATCAAAGCAATAGATAATGATCTTGGGCAGTATTTACAAGGATTAGTTATATTTATGGTAATTCAATTATTTGAATATTGTTTCTTATTTTGGCTAGTAGGACACCCAAACTGGTTACTTTTAGGAATATTGGCAAGTATAACAACTGTTATTCCATATTTTGGAGGATTAATTACTAATATTATTGCCGTAATTTTAGCAAGTGTTGTTTCAACTCCTGTATTTATTGCTACATTAATAATTTGTATTGTATTCCCTAATGTTGATGGATATGTTATTTCTCCTAGAGTATACGGAAAGACTAATAATATAAATCCTTTATGGATAATATTTTCAGTCTTTGTAGGTGGAGCTTTATTAGGATTTGTTGGAATTGTTATTGCTCTTCCATCATATATAGTTATAAATAGAGCATATCATTTCTTTAAAGATGATATTATGGATAAAATTGATGATATTAAAGTTTCTAAAAAGAAATCTAATTAATAAACTGTATCATAAAAATTTTAAAGATGAAAAAATTTCATCTTTTTTTATTGCAAAATCCCTAGGGGGGGGGGGTATAATGTAATATGAAGAATAATATATTCGGAGATGGTAGAGTTGAAAAATAAAAAGAATATAATCATG
>CANQDV010000054.1 GCA_947593955.1 uncultured Bacilli bacterium
TTGTTATATTTTCAAATTTATTATAACACTGGTCTTTCTTTTTTTGTGTCCTCCCCCAAATAATTTTACACTATCAAAAAATAATAAGCGTTTTCAAAGTGAATAAGATATGGTATAATAAAAAATAGAGGTGTTTGTATGAATTCATTTGATAATCAAAACATTAAAGAATATGAAAAAATAATTGATGAAATAGTTAAATATGGTTATGATGGAAAAAGAAATAATTCAAATAATTCATCAAAAAGATATAAAGATGCTATTAATGCACACACTGATCTTATACAAGAAACAAATAAGTTAAAAGAATATGTTCATGGTGATGTTCGAAAATTAGATGATATATTACCAAAGGCATTGGCCATTATATCTGAGGCAGCTAAGAGACATGGAATGCGTCCTTATCCTGTTCAACTTATGGGTGCTATTGCCCTACATCGTGGAAATATTACAGAAATGAAGACAGGCGAAGGTAAGACTTTAACGGCGGTTTTGGCAGCTTATTTAAATGCTTTAACTGGTAAAGGAGTTCATATTACTACTTCTAATAATTATTTAGCTGAAGAAGCAGGATATAAAAAGATGGGGCCTATTCTTGAAGAAGCAGGATTGACTGTAGGGGTTATTTCTGGTGAAAGAAATAATCAAGATAGTTACGATTTAGCAAGAAGAAAGAAAGCTTATCAGTGTGATGTAACTTACGGTTCAAGTGACTCTTTTGCTTTTGATTATTTATATGATAATATTGCTAAGTCTGTTTCTAAAACCGTATTAAGACAAGAACCTGTTGGTTTTGTTATTATAGATGAAGCAGATCAAATATTAGTTAATAATGCTATGACACCTTTTGTATTATCAGGAAATAGTTCTCTTAACTTAGATGATGATAGTAAAAAGGATGAATTTCTAGCCTTGCAACAACAGCAAAAAGAAAATTATCAATTAGCTGACGAATTCGTTTATAGTTTGTTTCAAGATCGTAGACATTGTTTGAGTATTAATAATAAAGAACAGTTAGATTTAAATATCTATCAAAATAAGAAGGCTGCGGAAATTAATCAAAGATTATACTCTGTTATTTATTCCAAATCTAATGATGCTGAATTAACCGAACGTGGTCAACTTCAAGCTTTCTATTTCTTCAATGATAATAATATTAAGGGACATAATATTAGTAAAATTATAAATACTCCCCAAATAAAACAATACATATTAAATTCTAAAAATTTTGTCGAGGGGGAAAAAGCTGATTACGTTTTAGAAAATGACGGAAGTATAAGACTAACTTTACGTGGAGTAGAACGCTCCATACGAACAATCCCTGAAATGCAAAAACTTCACGAAGAATATTTAGAAATGTCTCAAAGAACAGGATTAGATCATTATATAAATAATGCCTTAAAAGCTTATTTTGTTCAAAATAATAAAGTTGATTACAGCTTGCAAGAATATGTTGATAAAGATGGTAAAATAAAGAAGAAAGTATTATTAATTATTGATGGAAGAACAGCTGAAGGAAGAGTTTATTCTCATGGCTTACAGCAAGCTATCGAGTTAAAAGAAAAAAGATTAAATCCTAATGATGATATAGAAATGACTAAAGAATTAGATGAATTAGCATCAATATCTCAAAAAGCTTTTTATGGAACATATTCTAAAGTAAGTGGTATGACAGGGACATCTGCTAAAAATATTTTTGATACTATTTATGATATGGATACGGTAGTAATTCCTAAAAATAGTGAATATGAATTATCATCAGAAGAAAAAATAGCTCTTAATAAAACAAGAATCAATAAGCCAGATGTCGTTTTTGCTACGGAAGAAGAAAAATTAAATGCAGTTATTAAATCTATTGAAGAGTCACAGAAGAAAGGACAACCAGTATTAATTGGTACTTATTCTGATAGTGAATCTTTGCGATTATATAGAGAACTTCAAAAAAGAAATATACCGTGTGAGTTTTTAAATACGGAGAATAGTAATCGTGAAGCTGAAATTATTTCCAAAGCCGGTCTTAAGGGTTCAGTAACTATTTCGACACAAATGGCAGGGCGTGGAACCGATATTAAGTTGGGTGGAGATCCTGATAGTATAATTGCCGAAAGAATGATGATGGTCGCTGATAAGATGGTTAATATGATTGAAGAACAACAACGTTCTGGGCAAAAATTTCCAGATTATATTAGAATTAAGAAAGTTCAAGAAGCAATGGAAATTATTAAAAAAAATTATGATACTTTCCTAAGAAAAGAAGAATTAACTAAGGAAGATTTTGAAAAAAGAAAAGAAGAATTAGTCAAAGTAGGAGGACTTAAAGTCATAGGATATGGTCATTATGATACTAAACGTAATGATGATCAATTAAGAGGAAGAGCTGCAAGACAAAATGATCCAGGAGTAACAGAATTTTATAGTAGTATTAAAGAAGACTTAGAAGGTAAGTTAAAGATACCTTTAGATATAACTGATAAAATTAGAAAGTTAGGGTTAAGACCTGGATGTCCAGTGGAAGGGGAGACAGTTACTAAAATAATAAATGAAGGACAAAAACTTTTAGAAGCTAATTTTGAAAATAACCTTTCCAATAATCAAAAACAAGATCAATTATTATCTGTCTTAAGAAGTAAGTTATATGAACAACGCCGTAGCATTCTATTTAAAAAATCAGGTAGTATATGGCAAAATATGGAATATGTCATAAATAGTACGGTAGTGGGATTAATCGAGAAAAATTTGCCTAATAATGGAGAAGGTAGTAGTCCCAAAGATAAGTTGCAACATGCTCATTTGAATAAAGCAGGATTAATTGAAGATTTGAATAATACATTTGGAGTAGATATAGAAGAAGCAATTGAATTTGGTGATTTTAATACTTTGGGTGATGTTGGTAAATATGCTTGTGCCAAAGTAATGGATCAATATCATCAAGTAAGAAATAAAAACGGAAAATTAATACAAGATGTAAAAGATAAAAATTGCCTATTGTCTATTATTGATGATGCTTGGTTAAATTTACAAGATAATTTAGAGGATATAACCATTCAAAGAGGTTTAAATGCTATGGTTCAAAATGAACATTTTGATGAACAAAAAGCTATTATGGATACATACAATAGAAGTATACAAGAATCAAGAGTAGAGGCTTTTAAATCTATTTATGGTAAAAAAACTTTGACACAACCAAAAGTAAAAAAAGAAGCCAATAATCAACCGCAATATAATAATGAATATTATGTTTTTGATAAAAAGAAGGATAATAAAATTATTAATTTTCAAACATATGGAAATAAATTGATGTTAGCATTATCACATAAAATGAGATTGATTAAAGCCTCTCATAAAATTAATAGTGAAATTAAGCGAGAATTAAAAGAAGAATCAATAAATGGCAACGATGATGAATTTCGACCAAGAAAAAAATAAAGTGTAAAGAGAGTGTATTTTTGCTAAATAAGTATTTACTTAGTTTGCTATCTTTGATACAATTAGCTTATCAAAATAAGGAGGTTTGATTATAATATGAATAAAAAGACTATAAGCATCGGATTGATTGTTGGAGTGTTCTTAGTTGCAATTGTGTATGCAGCTTTACAATCAACTTTAACAGTTAATGGTACCATTAAGGCTACAGGTACTTTTGCGGTAACATTCCAAACAGGCGGTACTTGTACGGGAACAGCTGCTGGAACTGATACTCCAACAGGTACAGTAACAGTATCTGCTGCAGGCGTTACTACAGCTGATATTGCGGTTAAGTTATACACACCTAACGATCAAGTTGTTTGTACTATTCCAGTAAAGAATACCGGTACATTGGCAGCTAAATATGTTAGCTCTTCAATTACACCTAGTACAGTAACCGCATCTTCTACACCAGTGTCTGTATCAGTTGCTTCTTCAACTACTACACAAGCAATAGCTGCAGCTGGAGCTTCCAACATTGTGGTAACTGTTAAATATAATTATACTGGTACAACTCAACCAACGACAACATCGTCAACATTTACAATAACATCAAATTATACACAAGCAATTCAATAGGAAGGAGAAATAATTATGAATAATAAAGATACTCAAAATCGTATCATAATTGGCGCTTTAATTGCGGTAATAGTATTAATGGGTGTAGTATTTGCTGCTTTTTCTTCATCACTAAAAGTTAATGGTACTGCAACTATTGCATCAGAATGGAAAATAACATATACAGCAGGAACTTGTACAGCTACAAGTAAAGATACTAAAGCTCCATCTAGTGGTACTGTTGTTATGGATGGTGCAACAGCTAATATTACTGCTAATATGTCATCACCTGGAGATATTTTAAATTGTACAATTACCGTTAAAAATGAAGGAACATTACCTGCTAAAAGATCTAGCTTTTCAGTAACAACACCACTTACAAAAGAGGATAATTATACAGTAGCAGTTAGTCCAAGTGGTGAAGGAGAAGTTTTAGCAGCTAAAGCCGGTGATACAGTTAAAAGTGAAACTCTTACAGTAACTATCACTTATAAGGCGGCTGTAACTACTAAACCAACAGCTAATGAAACATTTAAAGCTACTGCAACTTATGTACAAGCACCAAAAGCTGCATAGTTAAATTATTGATTAAAAATGATAGAACTTCTATCATTTTTTTTGTTTAAATTAAAAAAAAATATTCTCCTTTCAAAAGGAGTATGGTATAATTTAGTTACGACTATTTGAAAGGGTGATTTTATGAAATATGTATATTCCTTTAAAGAAGGAAATGCTAATATGAGAAATCTTCTTGGTGGTAAAGGAGCTAATTTAGCCGAAATGACTAATTTAGGATTACCAATTCCACAAGGTTTTACTGTTACAACGGAAGCATGTACTGATTATTATAATAATGGTAAACAAATTAAAGAAGAAATTCAAACTGAGATTTTTGAAAATTTAAAAGAATTAGAAAAAATTCAAGGTAAAAAATTTGGAGACAATAATGATCCATTGTTAGTATCAGTTCGTAGTGGTGCTCGTGCTTCTATGCCTGGTATGATGGATACTATTTTGAATTTAGGATTAAATGATGAGGCAGTTGAGGGATTTGCTAAAAAAACTGGAAATCCACGTTTTGCTTATGATTCTTATCGTCGATTCATTCAAATGTATTCTGATGTAGTTATGGAAGTACCTAAATCTTTCTTTGAAAAAATCATTGATGAAATCAAAGAGGAAAAGAATGTTCATTATGATACAGAACTTACAGTTGATGATTTGAAAGAATTAGTAAAAAGATTTAAACAAGTTTATAAAGATAATATGAATGGAGAAGAATTCCCACAAGATCCAAAAGAGCAATTAATGGGTGCTGTTAAAGCCGTATTCCGTTCATGGGATAATCCAAGAGCTATTGTATATCGTCGTATGAATGATATTCCTAGTGATTGGGGAACTGCTGTTAATGTTCAAGCAATGGTATTTGGTAATATGGGTGATACAAGTGGTACTGGTGTTGCATTTACAAGGAACCCATCTACTGGTGAAAAAGGTATTTATGGTGAATACTTAATTAATGCTCAAGGAGAAGACGTTGTTGCTGGTGTTCGTACACCACAACCTATTTCTAAACTTGAAGAAGATTTACCTGAATGTTATAAAGAATTTATGGAAATTGCTAATAAACTTGAACAACATTATCGCGATATGCAAGATATGGAATTTACTATTCAGGAAGGTAAACTTTATTTCTTACAAACACGTAATGGTAAAAGAACGGCACATGCTGCTATTCAAATTGCTTGTGATTTAGTTGATGAAGGAATGATTACTAAAGAAGAAGCTGTACTTCGTATTGAAGCTAAATCACTTGATCAATTATTACATCCAACATTTAATGCTGAAGCTTTAAAGAATGGTGAAGTAATTGGTACAGCTTTGCCTGCTTCTCCTGGAGCTGCTGCTGGTAAAGTAGTATTCTCAGCTGAAGATGCTAAACGTGAAGGTAAAGGTGGCAAAGGTGAGCGAGTTGTCCTTGTTAGACTTGAAACAACACCAGAAGATATTGAAGGTATGGTTGCCAGCCAAGGAATTTTAACTGTTCGTGGAGGAATGACATCACATGCTGCTGTTGTTGCTCGTGGTATGGGTACTTGCTGTGTATCAGGATGCGGTGAGATCAAAATTAATGAAGAAGAAAAACACTTTGAATTAGGTGGATATACATTCCATGAAGGAGATTATATCTCATTAGATGGAACAACTGGTAAAATTTATAAAGGAGATATTAAAACAGAAGAAGCTAGTGTAACTGGTAACTTTGGAAGAATCATGGGTTGGGCAGATGAATTTAGAAAATTAAGAGTTCGTACTAATGCTGATAATCCAAGAGATACCAAAAAAGCTGTTGAACTTGGTGCTGAAGGAATTGGTTTATGTCGTACTGAGCATATGTTCTTTGAAGAAGATAGAATTCCAAAAATTAGAAAAATGATTTTATCAGAAACTGTTGAAGCAAGAGAAGCTGCTTTAAATGAATTAATACCTTTCCAAAAAGGCGATTTCAAAAATATGTATAAGGAATTAAAAGGCTTACCGATGACAGTTCGTTATTTGGATCCACCTTTACATGAATTCTTACCAACTGCTGAAGCTGATATTGTTGCTCTTGCTAAAGATATGGGTGTAACAGTTGAACATTTAAAAGAAAAATGTGCTGAATTACATGAATTTAACCCTATGATGGGACATCGTGGATGTCGTTTAGCAGTAACATATCCAGAAATAGCTCGTATGCAAACTCGTGCTTTAATGGAAGCTGCTATTGAAGTTAGTGAAGAAGAGGGTTATGATATAACTCCAGAAATCATGATTCCATTAGTAGGAGAAAAGAAAGAATTAAAATTTGTTAAAGATATCGTAGTAGAGACTGCTGAACAAGTTAAGAAAGAAAAGAATTCTAATATGGAATATCATATTGGTACTATGATTGAAATTCCAAGAGCTGCTTTGACGGCTGATGCGATTGCTGAGGAAGCTGAATTCTTCTCATTTGGTACTAACGATTTAACACAAATGACATTTGGATTCTCAAGAGATGATGCTGGTAAGTTCTTAGATGCTTATTATCAAAATAAAATTTATGAATCAGATCCATTTGCTAAGTTAGATCAAACAGGTGTTGGTCAATTAATTAAAATGGCTGCTGAAAAGGGTAGAAGTACTAGACCTAATATTAAATTAGGAATATGTGGTGAACATGGTGGAGAACCATCAAGCGTTGAATTCTGCCATCAAGTAGGATTAAACTATGTTTCTTGTAGTCCATTTAGAGTACCAATAGCTCGTCTTGCCGCTGCACAAGCTGCAATCAAAGAAAAACAAGCTTAATAATAAAGATTAAAGACTAAGGAAACTTGGTCTTTTTTATAATATAATAAATAATTAGAGGTGAGATAATGTCTGCAACAATTAAATTTGATACTAAAAAATTAGAAAAAGATTTAAATAAGATTATTCAAAAGAAAAATAAAGAAATAGCACTTAAAAATGAAGTGGAATCAAGGGGTACTATTAAATAAATTGGAGTTAAAAGATGAAAATAAAATATTATTTAATTTCTACTATAGGAATCTCTTTAATTGTTTTGTTGTATTTTAACATTAGTTCCAATGATATTGTTAATATTTTGACCTTGACTCAAACAGTTATAGCATTTATAACTTTAATGATAGCTTTAATTTTTTATGATAGATATAATGCAGGAGTTAAACTAAATGATAAAACACTTGATATTGTTATTGACTACATTGAATTTTTGTCAAAGACAACTTTATTATTAGAACAACATGAATATAAAAATAGTAAAATAGAAAAATGCGGATTTTTAATAATTAATTTTAAATCAAAAGTAACATTGGATAAAAATTTAAATTATAGATTATTAGTGAATGCTAAATCCTTTATTAAATTTTATGCTACATTAAGTAAATATTTAAATTCCCCTTGGATGCCAAAAGATATAATTAAAGCTTCACTTTTTTTGAAACCAAATGATGTAAATAATTTAGAACATTTAAATCAAATAAAAGAAAATATTCTTATTTTGCAAATTTGTGGTAATGACTTTACTAATGATGATCTTATGCCTTTAAATAATGTTATTAATATTGTTGAATTAGAAAAAAATATATCAAATTTAATGAACACTTTGAACAAGTGGATTAATAAGCAGGCTATAAAAATAAATTTTCATATTTAGCATAATTTTGTATTGACTTAATTTATATAAGTATGGTATATTATAAATCGAGTAGTGCCTAGGAAACTTTTGAAGCCCTAGGTCATT
>CANQDV010000055.1 GCA_947593955.1 uncultured Bacilli bacterium
TACAAGATTGAATCAGGGTTTTAAATGTGTCTTTTTAAATTGTCTACTTTTACTTGACTAGTTCATTTCTGTTGCAATTTTAAATTATTAATTGCTTGTATTAGCATCTATAAAAGCCTGACAACTAACTCTTGAATACTCCCTATAAGTTTTAAGCTCATAACGATTGCTATAGCTAAGACTTATTATATTAAAATGATTATCATCTAACCATTCAATAAAACCAAGAGCCCCAAAAGAACCACTTACTGGATTATCTTCTTCATCGTAAGATGTATAATCTGCATATAAGATAGGATTACCTACATACTCTTCAGGAAGATATGAATCTCCTAAATATGTAGTTGCTTCTTTTGAATCAAAACTATAAACCGAATACTTTTCAACACTATATACTCCATGAGGATCAGCAGACATAGGTTTTAATCCACTCCTTTGTAAATAACTATTACTTACATTAGACATATATTCTGTAGAATCTACTATTAAATCATTATCAATTTTTTGGTAATTAGTGTATTGATCATCTGTAACTACTTCCCAGCACCCTACTAACTTTTCTTCATCAGTCATAGCTACAAAGGAATATTCTTCATCAACCGTGGGAATATCATCTTTAGAATTAACATAATTAACTATGGATGAAGTCACAGTAAATGCAACTGTAACAGTTAAAACGATACCATATAAATGTGTTTTTATTCCCTTTATTAAAGCATCTTTCACAAAATCAATAAAATTACCTTTATAATAATCAATGGCATCATCTTTTATATTTGTTAATAATGAACAGTCTTTTTTATTTAAATGATAGTGGCATTGACTACATTTTTTATTACTCACATCATTCTCTTTACCACAGTTATTACAATATATAATATTTTTTTCTTTATTTTTGTTCATTTTCTACTTTCCCCCTTTCATAATAAACATATAACCTAATATTTTCATTTTGATTATCCTCATTTGAAATAATATAATAATTATCTAAAGATATATTACCTGTTATCCTTACTTTATCCCCTTTATTATAACTTTCTTTTTTTATAGTATTGCCATCTTCACTAAAATAAGTAAGATCAAGTTTTTCAATATGATTAGGAACAAATAAATTTAATGCTACTTCTAAATCATTGTTTCTACTATCTTTATCTAAAACAACATAATATTCATCATTTTTCTTATTATATTGGACTTCATAATAACTAGAATCTAATACTTTTAATTCTGACCCTATAGATATTACATTATAAATACCTATAGCTAAAACTCCTAAAACAACAATTATTTTAAAAGCAATATGATCAGTTATAACACTCAAAGTACATAGATTATACCATTTTTGAAAACGATTTAATAAACCTAATAGACCACTATTTTTAGATTTTTCTTTTTCTTCATTAGTAAATTTATGACCACAAAATTTACAATAATTAGCGTTTCTAATATTCCTTTTACTACATTTACTACACTTCATACTTCTCCTCCACATTTTTATTATAACATTAATATCACTTCTATTTTTATGAATAATTAAATATGTTTTTACATAATAAATAATAGGTGATAATATGAAAAAAATTACTTGGAAATTTTTAATTATAAGTATCTTAATTCCTGTTGTTGTTGGTGCTATATCAGGATTAGTAAGTATGCCATTTATGGATTATCAAGATCTTGTTCAGCCAGCTTTAGCCCCTCCTGGATGGTTATTTCCTATCGTATGGACTCTTCTTTATATTTTAATGGGAATATCATTTTATATAATTGTAGAAGAACAAAGTTACTTTAAAGAAAGTGCATATTTAGTTTATTTTATTCAATTACTAGTTAATGCTTTATGGACTGTTTTCTTTTTTGTATTTAAGTGGCGACTATTCTCTAGTATCTGGCTTGTTTTATTGATAATATTAATAATTACAATGATAATAAAGTTCTATACTATAAATAAGAAAGCAGGATTATTACAAATTCCATATCTTTTATGGTGTATATTTGCTCTTTATTTAAATATTTCTATTTATTTATTAAATTAATTGTATAGTAAAATATAATCATTTGTTATAATATATTTATTAATTATTCGCTTGGAGGATTTCTATGGTTTTTAAATATAGCGATTCTAATAAAAGATATTATACACTTGATTATTTTTATAAACATAAATTTAATTCTAAAGTTTTTAAAGTAAGTTTAAATGCTGGCTTTAGTTGTCCTAATAAAGATGGGACTAAAGGTTATGGTGGTTGCATTTATTGTTCTAAATTAGGTAGTGGAGATTATGCTGGAGAAGTAACTAAAAGTTTAGTTGAACAATTTAATGATGTTAAAAATGTTATGTTAAATAAATGGCCTAATAGTAAATATATAGCTTATTTCCAAGCCAATACTAATACTTATGCAAGTGTAGATGTATTAAAAGAAAAATATGAAAGCGTTCTAGGACTGGATAATGTTATAGGTCTTAGTATTGCAACTAGACCTGACTGTATTAGTGATGAATGTTTAGAGTATTTGAAAGAGTTAAATAAACGTACATATTTAACAGTAGAATTAGGATTACAAACGATTCATGAAGAAACTTCTAAATTAATTAATAGAGGCCATGATTTACAAATATTTAATGAGATGGTTCAAAAGTTAAGAGATAATAACATTAATGTTGTAGTTCATATAATTAATGGATTACCTTATGAAACTAAAGAAATGATGATTGAAACAGCTAAGTATTTATCAAAATTAGATATACAAGGAATAAAAATACATATGCTTCATATTTTAAAAGACACTCCTCTTGCTAATATGTATTTGAAAGAAAAATTTCATGTTTTAACACGTGAAGAATATGTGAATATTGTCTGTTCACAGCTAGAAGTGTTACGCGAAGATATCGTTATTCACAGAATTACAGGAGATCCTGATCCTTTGCAGTTGATTGAACCATCATGGTTAATAAAGAAATTTGGTGTATTAAATGAAATAGATAAAGAAATGGCAAGAAGAAATAGTTATCAAGGAATACGATATAATGAAAAATGCCCTATATAAATAGAGCATTTTTTTATTGATATTTTTTCTTTTGAATATTATAAGTAATTTTAGCCTGTAATTTAGTAGATATAAACCTGCTAAAAAAGATTCCTAATTTCATTTTAATTCCTGGAACTATTACTAATTTTTTATCAAACATTTTATCTATCGCATATTTAGCAACATAATTACTTTTTAACGGTTTAGCAGAAAATTTAACATTTGCTACTTTATTAAAGTTTGTATCCACAGGTCCTGGACATAAACATGAAATTACTACTTTAGATTTATTTCTTCTTAGTTCTTCATATATAGACGTAGTTAATCGTAATACATAAGCTTTAGTACTGTAATAAGTAGCCATTAAAGGCCCCGGTAAAAAGCTAGCAGAAGAAGCAACATTCAAAATATAGCCGCTATCTTTTTTGACCATATCTTTTAAGAACATTTTTGTTAAAATATGAACTGCCTTAATATTTAAATCAATCATTTCCATTTCTTTATTTAAGTCTGATTCCGTAAACATTCCCCAAGTACCAAAACCAGCATTATTTATTAATATATCAATATTTTCATTTCGGCATAAAACATATACCTCTTTTATTTTGCTTTCAATTGATAAATCTGCTACTATTATTTTTACATCTGTTTTTAATTCTTCTTGCATTTTCTGTAATTTGTCTTTATCTCTTGCTACTAAAATTAGATCATGACCTAAATTACTTAAATATTTGGCCATTTCATAACCAATACCTGATGAAGCTCCCGTGATTAAAGCCTTCATAATACCATCTCCAAACTCATTATAACACACAAAAAATATCTTTGCCAATATTTAGAAAAAACTGTATCCATATTAGAATACAGTTTTATTTTATTTATAACTTTTAATATAAAAATTATTATCTTCTTTAACTAAAGTATATTTATGAACAGATAACGATGATTTAACCGTTTCATAAACATTTGCCAAAGCTTCATCGGTTGCTATGTTTACTTTTCCTAGTTTAGTCTTTCCATCATAGAAATCGGCATCATTAGCTGCACAAATTTCAGTACATCCTGGTACAGTTAATTTATGAACTTCCGCAACATATTCGTTACCATTTTTCGTAACGGATAAAACTTTTACATATACCGCATTATTACTAGCATAACTATTTTGATAATAATCTACTTGTTTAATATAAGCATTAGAATTACTATCGTAACGATAAATAACTCCATTGGAATAATCGGTGATATTACTATTTAAATTTACAAAGTTAGTTTTATCATTACTACCAAAGTATTCTTTTAAATCATTCCTTATTTTATCACCTGAAATTTGAGTATTGTTGGTACCAAAAATATATTCTTTCTCAACAATTATTCGCCAAATTTTTTCTTCATCATCAATACTATTAATATCATCAAAAGTAGCAAAATCCATTTTGGCAAAACTTTTTATTTTAGCTTCAATAGCATTTTGTTCTTCAATCGTAACGTTTTCTACTTGGCTATTAGAATCTTCTTTATCATTTATAGATTCATCTTTTTTATCAAAAATCAAAACATACCCAATAATACCTATTAATAGAATTATTATTATTAATAACACAATAATAATATTATCTTTGTAGTCTTTGTTCATAAATTAACTCTCCTATATAATTATGATTCACATACACCAACAAAACAACTTTCTAAGTCAAATGATTGCATTAAAATGTCACTGTCATTAATTAAATATATTGTCATACTATATTCATCCAAATAATTACTAATCTCTATATATGAATTATCTAAATCATATTCATCCTGTAAAGATATTAAATAATAATTATCTATTAAATCTTTAAGAGTTATTGACTCGGATTCGTTACTATCTGGTAATCCATTATCATTAAAATAATCAATACCAGCTTCTTTAACAAATTCAACATCTTCATTAGAGTTAGTACTATTATTATCTAATGTAGAATATATACCTTCTAAATAGTCACTTATTGCTTGTTGATCATCAGTATTTATTTCATTATTGTTTTTAGCATTACTTACATCTATATTAGGCATATTTTCATTACAGTAAATATTGTTATCAGATATAAATGCTAGTGTTTCTTCATCTATATAAAGTTTTATTGTTAATCCTAAATTATATTCTTTGGCTTTACTTATGGTCTTTAAATTATATTCAATATTTCCCAAATTAACACCCTGACTATTTAAATCTAAATGAAGACTAACAGATGAACTATCTTTTGTTTTACTACCTACAATTTCAATTACTGGTTGATTATCTTCAAAATTATTAATCTCTAAAGTTATATTAGAATTATTTTTACTAGTTTGCTCTTCTTTAAGCTCTATGAATACACTGGCATTCATTAATAATGTTAGTGAATTTGTCTTATTATTAGTCTTGTTATTATAAGAATCATAAATAAGGGAAATTGTTTGAGAAGCAACACTATCTGGAGAATCATTACCACCCAATACTATTTCTGTTCTAATTGGATTATTGGAAACATTAACATATATAGATAAAGTGAATAAATCTTCCATTTCCTTATCATCAAATCCATTTAATTCATCTTCTATTTCTTTGATTCCTTCTTCGATTTGTTGCTTAGTTATATCTTTATTTATTTTTTGAAAAACTTTAATAGCATCATTATCTTTACTTATTTCTTTAAAAACATTTATTAATATTCTTAATAATTTTGATTCATTTAATGTGATTGATAATTTATTTGTATTAAATTTTAAACCATCTATTTCTAATACTGTTTTTACTTTATCTATATCTTTATCACCAAAAGAATTTATAACGCCATTTTTTATATGTTTGATGATTAAATTGATATCTTCATCAGTGATTGTTTCTTCCATGTTAAAGTCAAAATCAAAATAATAGAATTCTTCCATCACATCTTTTACTCTATAATATAATTTGCTATTTTTGATTAACGCTTCTAAAGAAATTGAATTTTCGTTTTGATTACTATTAACATTAAAATAATAACTGTTTAAATCTTTATAAATATCCCCCGTCAAATTCAATAACTCTTCATTATTATAAGTTATTTTATTATCTATAGTAATTTTATATTTGTTAATATTTTCTAAATCTTTTACTAAGTAATTATTTATAAATCCTTCCTTACTATTAATAATATTTCCAAATGTTTTAGCCATTGCTGTTGAAAAAATATACTGTTTAGAATTCATTAATATTACTCCACCAGTAATCATTGCAATAGAAACACAAAATAATACAATACTTATAATTTTTTTCACTTTCATAACTACACCCTCTTTATTATATATTAATTATACTAAAAAAAAGTGTAGAAGTCTATAAAAAAAAGATGACTATTTCTAGTCAACTAATTCTAATTTAACGATTAACGCATCGTCTCCTCTACGTTCATCTAATTTTAATATTCTTGTATATCCACCATTTCTATTAGCGTATTTTGGTGCAAGTTCATCAAATACTTTTTTTACAGCATCAGTATCATTACGAAGAAATGCTAAAGCTTTTCTTCTAGATACTAATCCACCTTCTTTACCATATGAAATCATTTTATCAATGAACTTACGTGCTTCCTTAGCTCTTGCTTCAGTTGTTTCAACACTTCCATTCATGATAACGTCTTTAGTAATGTTAGATAGTATGCTTTTTCTATGTTTATTATCAACACCTAATTTTCTATATGCCACTTTGACTCCTCCTTACTAATCTTCTTCACGTAAAACTAATCCTAGTTCTTTTACTTTATCCAATACTTCTTTTAATGATTTCTTTCCTAAGTTACGTATTTTCATCATATCATTTTCACTCTTATTAACAAGATCTTGTAATGTATGAATACCTGCTCTCTTTAAGCAATTGTATGCACGTACTGAGAAATCTAAATCTTCAATTGTAGTTTCTAATGCTTTAACTTTTGGATCTTCTGTTTTTTCAATCATCATACCAGTCATATCAGCAATATTACTTAAATTTGTTAAAATGTTAAAATGTTCAATTAAAATTCTTGCAGCTAATGCAATTGCTTCTTCTGGTTTTGTTGATCCATTAGTCCATACATTCATAACTAATTTATCATAACTCTCATCTTGTCCTACACGTGCGCTTTCAACTTCATATGATACACGTTCAATTGGTGAAAAAATAGAATCAATTGGAATAACTCCAACTTTTTTAATATCTAATAATTTCTTATTTTCTTCGCTTCTTACGTATCCTCTACCATTTGATACAGTCATTTCAGCAACTAATTTTCCACCTTTAGCAACATTAGCAATTACTAAATTTGGGTTAATTATTTCAATATCAGCATCACGTTCAATATCTCCTGCAGTTACAGGTCCTTCTTCAGTAATATTTAATCTAATTACTTTATTATCATTTGAATGATTCTTAATTACAACTTTCTTTAAATTTAAAATAATGGTTGTAACATCTTCAACAACACCCTCTAGTGTTTGAAATTCATGTAATGCTCCTTCAATTTTAACACTACTAATTGCAGAACCTGGAAGAGATGATAACATAACACGTCTTAAAGCATTACCAAGCGTTGTTCCAAATCCTCTCTCTAATGGTTCGAGTTCAAATTTTCCATAAAAATTACTTTCAACATAATCAGTTATTTTATAAATTGGTTTTTCAAATTCTATCATGAAACTACCTCCTTTATTTTAATTAACCACGTGGACGTTTTG
>CANQDV010000056.1 GCA_947593955.1 uncultured Bacilli bacterium
AATACGGACAATTAGCTTTTCCCATCTAATTCCTCCAAATTCCATGAGTTTTTTAAACAAAAAAGCTTTTAATTCTCGTTTTTCGACATGTGTCTTTGGTCGGAGTTATTATGGGAGAACTTTTAGTATCCAAAAAAGGATTAGGTTATTTAATAATGTATGGTTCTCAAGTGTTTAATATTAACTTAGTTATAACCTCTGTTGTTATATTAGGTGTTGTCTCTTATATTATGTATTATGTTATCTCACTTGTTGAGAAAAAAATTACTAAATAAAAGAAAAGACTATTGTTTTATCAACAATGGTCTTTTTGCTTCATAACCTCTTGCACCTTTCCATTTTTCTTCCATTTCACAAATTAATATTTATTTACATCCATTCTTCTATTTTATTTCTTGCCCTTATACAGTCAGTTCCTTTTATGGCAATACTATCATTTAAAATATTGGCATTCTTACAAATTTTTTTAATATCTTCTACAACTCTTGCTAATCCTGAACCTTCATGAGTTGTTACTATTCTTACTGTTCTACCTGTAAAATCTAAATCTTTTATTGCTGTTTCTATTTCCGGTGCATAACTACCCCAATATACAGGCGTCATAATATAAATAACTTCATACTCTGAAATATCATTTATTTTATTTTTTATAGGTGCATTACCCACTCTTTGTTTTGCTTCAAGAATACACTTACTATATTCCTTACTATAAGGTATTAGTGGTTCTACTTTGAATAAAGAAGCTCCAGTAATATCTTTTACATATTCAGCAATATATTCAGTATTTCCTTTATCAACATAACCAACGGCATAATTTTCATCAGCTCTTGAAAAGTAAATAACAAGACTTTTCTTATTTTTTAATTCACTCATCTAAAAGATCATTCTCCCTTATTTTTTCATATTCTTCTAAAAAGCTTTTATATTGACCATCCTTTTTTACTCCCAAAATACAATTTAAATTAATATTATCTAAAGCTTTAAAAATGTTATAATCCACATTTTTATTGATTTTTCTTAAATTTTTAATTAGTTTCTTCATTTCATTTCTTTTACTTCTACCATCATCAATTAAAGAGCAATTTTCAGTAAAACGACAAGCACAATTAATAAAAGTTAATTCATTACTTTTCATCCAAGCTATGATAGATTCTTCTTTAACTAAGTACAATGGTCTTATTAACTCTAATCCTGGAAAATTATCACTATGTAATTTAGGCATCATTGTTTTAATTTCAGCACCATAAAACATAGAAAGTAACGTAGTCTCAATAACATCATCAAAGTGATGTCCTAGAGCAATCTTGTTACATCCTAATTCTTTCGCTTTATTGTACAAAAAACCTCTACGCATCCTAGCACATAAATAACATGGACTTTTAGAAGCGACTTTATCTACAACATTAAAAATATCACTATCAAACATTATAATTGGAACATTCAGTTTTTTAGCATTTTCTAAAATAAAGTCTCGATTATAATCATTATAACCTGGATTCATTACTACAAAATGAGCATTAAAATTTATTTTTCCATGTCTATTTAACTCTTGTATACATTTAGCAAGTAAAAATGAATCCTTACCGCCACTAATACAAACCATAATATTATCATTATCTTTTATAAGTTCATAATCTTGTACCGCTCTAACAAATTTAGACCATATATCTTTGCGATATTTTTTGATAATACTTCTTTCTATTTCTTTATATTTATCCATCTTGTTTTTACTCCTTGACTATTCTGTTTCTAAAAAATATCTAAATATTAGCATTTTAAAAGACATAACCGTTACCGTTTACAATAATTGGTTGAGATAAAATAGGTTAATTATCTATACTTTAATAGTAATTGAATTATTTCTTGTTTATCTTTAAATAGAGAAGTATCTAATATGAATTTTTGTCGCATATTAAAGAAATATTTTAATAGTACAATATCATTAATTTTGTAATTTATTTTTTCTTTTTTTAAATATCTACAAGTAAACAGTTTACATGATATAGACTTTATAGAACATTTATTATCTTTCAAATAATGACACAATCCCCTATTTCTTCCATAGCAACATCCATACCTAGATTCTTTACAGTGACTATTATTCTCTACTGACTTACAAATATTATCTTTAAAACCACATATATTATTTGTAACAAATTCATTATCTAAATAATCGCACACTTTGTCATAAATATAAGAATATCTTACATTTAAATTTTTTAAATTTGTTGCGGTAACTGACCATATTTTTAATTTGTCATCATTATTAAAATTACATTTTTCCAAAATACTATCATCTATGATATCACGTTCATCATAACATAAATGTACACGTACAAACTTTTTCTTTATGTATTTCTTTAAATTTGAATAAAAATTGTTATCATTCTTAATATATATATCTTTCATATTATCACTAATATAATAATATCATAAAAAATATATAAAATACATTAGTTATTGTAAATCACTAATTGATGCTGACTTCTTGTGCATGCAACATAATATAGATATTTTTCACTTTTGGTATATTTATTATCTTTTCTAGTATAGATTATTGTGGCATCAAATTCTAACCCCTTAGCAATATACGCTGGTAAAATAACTAAATCCTTATTAAACTCTATTGTATTAGGTCCTAAAATATTGATTCCTTTAACCGAATCTTTTAATAATTCGTATAAATAACTACTCTCTTCATCACTTTTAGTAATGACAGCAATTGACTTATGTTTTTGTTGCATGTCGCTTATATCTTCTAATAATTGTAATTTCAAATCATTTTCCTGCCTAAATATTACTGGTTGATTATTCTCATGCCTAATGGCAGACACAAATTTTAAACCTAATATTTTATTGGTATGTTCTATTATTTCTGGACTTGAACGATAGGTTTTTGTTAACTCTAAATATTTACTATCTTTGAAAAGATAACTTAAATCATTTAATGATTTATATTTATAATAAGGATTTATTGTTTGATTAACATCTCCTAAAATAGTGAATCCGCTTCTTTTAAAGATTTTACTTATAATAATATATTGTAATTTATTATAATCCTGAGCTTCATCAATTACTACTTCTTTTATGTTTCCTTGATAATCAAAACCTTCTAATAATCCTTTTAAGTAAACTAATAAACAAGCATCTTCATACTTAATTAATTTATGTGCAACAGTTTCGTTTATTTCTCTTTCACTTATGTGACCATCATATTCCGTTAAAAATTCTTCACTATTTAAAAAATCTTTATATATTTTTTTATAATCTCTTTTGATATTAAGTAATTTATATAGTCCCGATTCAATACTTTTCTCTTTAGATTTGTTGGCATTGTAATACTTTCTTGCATAATATTCTGCAATACATGTAATACGGTCAAACAATAACATTTTATTATAACGATCAGTTAATAAACTGTTTAACTCGTCTTTAGTAATATCAAATTCATGGCATACATAATCAGCTACAAATCTAGCATTATCAGTAATTCTTTGGGCATATTTTTCAATATACTCTATTATATCATCACTTTGTTTATATTTTACTAGTTTAGGATTGGTCTCTTGATATTGATAAAACCTAGCTACAAACGATGTAAATGATTCAACTTGACTAAATTCATTAAGATTAACTTGTAAAAAATCATGGAATGTTGTCTGCATTGTATTATCTTCACCTAATTCTGGCAATACATTGGAAATGTATTCTGAAAAGACTTGATTGGGTGAAAAGATTAAGATATTTCTAGAACTAAGGTTTTCTATTTTATAAAGAAGAAAGGCTATACGGTGTAAAGCAACAGAGGTTTTACCACTACCTGCTATTCCTTGTACTATTAAGGTTTTATCTTCTACATTTCTTATAATGGCATTTTGTTCTTGTTGAATTGTATTAACAATATTTTTCATCTTATCACTAGACTCAGTTGCTAACACTTCTTGTAATAAATCATCATCAATATTTAAATTATTATCAAATACTCTTTTTAATTTAGCATCTTCGATTTTAAATTGCCTCTTGTTAGTAATATTACCACTGATAATACCTTCTGGAGCTTTGTAGCTTGCTGGCCCTATTTCATAATCATAAAACATGGAACATATTGGTGCACGCCAGTCATGAACTAAATATTTATCATTTTCTTCATCTTCAACATGAGTTATACCAATATATATTTTATTAATGCTTGTATTATCATCAAATGTTATAGAGCCAAAGTAAGGATTATTTTGTATTTTGAATAATTTTTGAAAATATTTTCCTTTATTCATCATCATTGATACTTCTAAATCGTTATCAGACATCATTGTTCGCATTTCAGCAGCATCCATATCATGTTTTGATTCCCAGATGAATTTTTGAAATTCCTGAACTTTATCTTCGCGATCATATAGTTGTTGTCCTAGCTCGGATATTTTCTTTCTTATCACTTGTACAGTATCGGCAAGATATTTCTCTTCTTTTTGTATTTCTTCTTTTGGCAGATTCATAAAACCTCCTTAAACGCCAAAAAACGAACCTCTACCAGATGGTAGGGGGTCGTTTTATTTATTTTTACAAGTTGTAAAAACTCCCATGTGCAATTAAATATACACTATTTATCAAATTTTGTCTAGTACTTTTTATTTTAATTCGACACTTGATTTCGCATTTAGTTCTAAATTACTAAATTTTCCTTGCTTATATAGAAAGTAACCTGCTGTAGCTATCATAGCTGCATTATCTGTACAATACTTTATTGGAGGATAACTACAATCAATATTATTTTCCACACAAACAGTGGATAATTTTTCTCTTAATCCTTTGTTAGCAGCAACGCCTCCTGCAAGTATAAGTCTTGAAATTTTAAATTCTTTCAAAGCTTTTAAAGTTTTCTTAGTAATAATATCTACAACTACTTCTTGAAATGAGGTTGCCAAATCTTCTTTATCAATTATGTTACCCCTTTGTTCTTCATTATGAACTAGGTTTATAACCGCGCTTTTTAATCCACTAAAACTAAAATTATAGCTATTATCATCCAATGGAAGTGGTAAATTATAAGTATGTTTACCTAATGTAGCCATTTGATCGATAACTGGCCCTCCAGGGTAACCAACTCCTATTACACGCGCTACTTTATCATAGCATTCGCCGACAGCATCATCTAGTGTTCCACCAATATGTTGAAACTTAAATTCATCTTCCATATATACTAAATCTGTATGACCACCACTAACAACCAAAGCAATTAGAGGATATTCCATTGTTTTAATTAAATTATTAGCGTATATATGACCTGCAATATGATGCACGGGAATTAATGGTTTATTATGGACAAAAGCTAATGTCTTAGCAGCTTCTAATCCAACCAAAAGTGAACCTATTAAACCTGGACCATAGGTTACTGCAATAGCGTCGATATCCTTCATAGTCATATTGGCTTTATTTAAGCATTCTTCTAACACCATAGTAATGTTTTTTAAATGATGGCGACTAGCTATTTCTGGTACAACTCCACCAAAATTAGTATGAATATCAATTTGTGATAAAACAACTGTTGCTATTTCATCAGTCCCATTTCTGACAATAGAAGCACTGGTTTCATCACAACTACTTTCTATTCCCAATATATATACATCTTTCATTTACATCATCTCTTTTTCCATTAATATACCGTCACAATCTCCATAATAATTATGGCGAATAGCTTTTTTTACAAAACCATATTTTTCATATAATGTTAAAGCAATATTGTTATCTATTCTTACTTCTAACGTAATATTTTTGATATTATCTTTTTGAGCCATTTCTATCATAAATGAAATTAGGCAAGATGCTATACCCTTGTTTCTATATTCTTCTAAAACATAAATATTATCTAATTCATATCTATCATATATTCTAGAATATTCAATAAACCCAACCACTTTTTCATTAACAGAATATGTATACATTTTAACATAAGGATTAGCTGTTAATGTCCTCATAAGTTCATCTTTTTGTTTAAATACTACATTAAATATACTTTGTAATTCTTTAACACCATCAATATTGTCAATGGTTACTTGATTAATCATTATTTTGTTCCTCTTGCTTTTCTTCAGCTTCAGTTAATTTTAAATACAAAGCATCAACACCATGTGGATTAATATTTTCTTTATCTTTAAAATGATTAACTATTTTTACAAAATCAGGATCATATGATTTAACATTATTTAGATTTTCAAATTTATCATTACTTATAAATGTATATGTACCAGGTAAATTATCTAAAGTTACTTTTAATGTATCTAATGAAATATATTGATTTTTTAATACCTGATTATAATTTTTGTCATAAATACAAGCATATACATAGCCACGTCTTGCATCAATAATAGGAATATAAAAATCATATTTTTCTTGGCAAGATATGGCCATAGCATCCAAACTAGAAATAGTTGTTATATCTTTCTTTAAAGTCCAAGCGAATGTTTTAGCAATAGTTAATCCTACTCTTATCCCTGTAAAAGAACCAGGACCATTTACTACGATTATTTTATCAATATCTATAGCAGAAGTACTTGTGACTAAAAATAAATTACTTATTTCTGACAATGCCAAAGAAGAAAGCTCTCGTTCTAATTTTAGTTTTAATTCTCCAACTAATATACTGTCTTTAACAATAGCACAATATAAAAAACTAGATGAAGTATCTAGATACAAAATTTTCATAACACCGCCTCACATATATCTTCATATATTCTACCATGTGGGGTAAATATTAAAGTTCTAGAATCCTCATCTACAATTTTAATTTTTATATCTAAACGTTCTTCTGGAAGATAATCCATTATCGTGTCAGCCCACTCGATAATTACTACCCCATTTTTGTGATAATACTCTTCTATATCAAAACCATCTATCTTACCATCTAGTCTATATACATCCATATGATAAAGTGGCATTTCTCCAGTCGTGTATTCTTTAATAATATTAAAGGTAGGTGAAGTAACTGTCTCTTCTATACCTAATGCTTGTGCAAAACCCTTTGCGAATACCGTTTTACCACTTCCTAAATCACCATATAAACATATAACCATATTAGGAAATTTTTCTGATTCTAAATTTTGTGCGATTTCAACTGTTTCTGTCTCATTTCGCGTTGTTATCTTATAATCCATTTCAATTCACCATTACCATTATAGCAAAAAGATTTTATATTATTCAATATATTTCTATATTTTTATTTTTTTTATCGATTATATTTACAAAAAATAAAAAATCCACAAATAATGTGGAAAAAAATCAAAAAAAAATTATTGGCAATGACCTATTTTCGCATTCACTATCGTCGGCACTTGAGGGCTTAACTTCTGTGTTCGGGATGGGAACAGGTGTACCACCTCAGTCATAATCACCAATAAAATATTTGAGAAAAATAATTCTCTGAAAACTTAGATAATGTGACGATCTAATCAAATTAACAAATATGATTAAATCCTCGATCTATTAGTACTGGTCAACTCAACACATCACTGTGCTTCCATCTCCAGCCTATCAACCAGGTAGTCTACCTGGGATCTTACTTTAAA
>CANQDV010000057.1 GCA_947593955.1 uncultured Bacilli bacterium
ATGGTTTTATCAAATAGCAAGAGGAATATACAATATATTAGCAAAAGTAAAAAGTGGAATAAGAGAATGGCAAGAAAAAAGAAAAATAAAAGAATATGATGGACAAATATCTCTGCTGTAAAGATAGAATTGATATAAGAAAAAACGCCTATTTAAAATAGGTTTATTAAGTGATGTAAAAAACAATATAATTGATAAAATATAATTTTAAATATTAATATTTTACCAATTATATTTAAAGAATAAATTTAATATTGCAAAAAACCGAAACTTAAAATTTAAAAATATTCGGTTTATTCCGAATATTATTTTAATAAATTTTGCTATACTAATTGCTAAAGGAGGAAAATATGCTAATATCTACGGCAATTAATTTAAGAATTAATGAATTATTAAAAGAAAACGAATTAACTGCTTATAAACTTTCTTATCGTGCTGGTATATCTAATTCAATTATTAGTGATTGTAGACGAGGTAAAGTTAAAGAACCAACTATTAGTTCTATAATACATATTTGTGAAGGGTTTGGCATTGAACTTAAAGATTTCTTTAATTCTCCATATTTTAAAGATGTTGAAGCTATTGATAGATTTGAACACGATAATAAAAAAGTAATATAAAAAAGATTAGAATTTTATACAAAAGTTCTAATCTTTTTATATTTGTATTTATATTTATGTTCTTGTTCAAGTTTTTCTCAATTTTATATTATATTTTAATTTTCTTTTTCATTCTAATATCATCTCCGTAAAAATAACAAGCATTGTAATTTCCTATTATTCTAGAAACAATACGTTCTTCATATACATCATATAAATCTTGCAATGATAAATTAGTAGAAATAATTGTTTTTGTAATTTTATTGTCTTGATTTAATAATCTAGTATTTATTATATTAAATAATTCCGTAATTTTTAGAGTATTTTTTGCTTCTGTTCCTAAATCATCAATTATTAATAAATCTACATTATATATTGAATTACATATATTATTTGAAGATTTACCAAACTTATAATCAATAATACTATCTAACATTATAGGAGCTGTTTGATACAAAACTGTTTTCCCTCTTGATATCATTTCATTTGCTATACACGAAGAAAGAAAAGTTTTGCCAAGACCAGTATTTCCGCAGAATAATAAGTTGTCTTCAGTTGGATCATCAAAATTTTCTATAAATTTATCACATATTTTTTTGATAGACATTATATTTTCTCTTGGAGATAGCTTTTGACCATATTTTTCTTTGTCAGCAACGTCTGAATAACAATCTAATTTAAAACTTTTAAATGTTTGATTTTTTAAGTCATATATATTTGAATTATTATATTCTATATTATATAATTTTTGCTTTATACAACTGCACAAAGTATCCCCATTTGGCGTTTTCACATATCCAGTATCATTACATTTTTGACATTCAAAAACTGGTTCAAAATCTTTTACGTTTATTTTATTTTCACTTAATATTTTTTCACGCTTTTTTCTCAAAGCAACAATTTTCTTTTTTATTTCATCAATAGATGATTTATCTTGTGAAGTTAAAACATTTTTTATTTGATTTATAGATAAAATATTAATTTCATTATCTACTTTTTCTAATTCAGGAAATTTGTCATAAATTTCATATTTTTTTTGATTTGCTGAAGATATTTTTGCATTTCTTTTTTGGTCATATTTAATTAAAAGATTTTTTAAATTATCTGAGTTCAATAAATCACCTCTCATTTTTACATATTGCTATAAAAATTATTTAAATCATTATATGGTCTTTGTGTAAATGAACGACCTTTTTTTGATTTTTCATCTTTTTGTACAGGTTTGTTTTTCTGATTTTCAATATAAACTAATATTTTATCAACAGATTTTAAGCCTTTTTCATTCCAATCTGTTAAAATTTTATCAATATATTCAAAACTTGGATTATATTTTGATGTTGTTTTCTTAAGAGCTAAATCAATTATATCCATATTGTATCCGTATGTAATATGCCATTTTTCTACATATGCTTCTTCATAAATTGATAAGTTTCTAGATAATCTCAATTTTTTCTTAATTGAATTAGCGATTGTATTAATTTTTTCTTGTTTTTGATAGTATAAATCTAAGTCACTAAATGTTTTTACATTGTTTTTACTCCAAGCTTCTGCAACTGTAACGATATACGACCTATGAAGTGCTGATTTATTAAAACAATATCTAAATAAAGCTAGCATAACTTCTTCGTCAAAACCATATTTTTTGAACCATAAATCTATATCACCATACCAAGATGGAGACATAACCCCTTGAAAAAACTCGTTATTTATTGTATCTATAACAGTAGCTCGTGATTTACTTTCTTGAATACGTTTTATATCGCTAGACGACATTGAAATCTTAGGTTTGTATATTTTGTTAAGTTCTATTTCTTGAATATTAGCAACTATAAAACCTTGATTTTTTCTAATAAGTAACCCCATATCCTCCCAATATTTAATTGCATCTTGAATTACTTTAAGAGGAAGCTCTAATTTTTTAGATAAATCATTAATTTTTACTTCTTTATTATATTTTGATAAAAAAGATAAATATAAATAAACTTTAATAAAATCACCATTTGCTTGTGACAAATATTCTGTGAAAAATACATCAGGAATACTTGTTTGTGAAAATATTAGTGATAAGTCATTTTGTTCTAATTTCATTATATATATCCTTTCATCAACATATTTTATATCGCAAATTATATCATTATAAGTCGAAATTTACAACTACTTATATAAATAAATCTTTGGTTTAATTAGGTATTTAATAATGTAAAACAAACTATATAAAATATTTTCGTGATTGAAGC
This sequence comes from uncultured Bacilli bacterium, assembly GCA_947593955.1. Classification (GTDB taxonomy): domain Bacteria; phylum Bacillota_I; class Bacilli_A; order RF39; family UBA660; genus RGIG3091. Next base: position 2,837 of record CANQDV010000057.1, read on the forward strand.
CAATTATACTAAAAAGAAACATTGGAAAATAAAAAATAACAATAAATATTATTTTTAAATTTACTTGTTTAAAAATTAAATTAAATAACGAAAATACAAATAAAAAATAAATTATATTAAATATTGCTGTTGGATAATCAATAAAACCAAATAATTTATTTTTAAAATTATAATTTGTTGGAAATATATATTTCATAAAAATAAATTCGCCTTTCTAATTTTTATTTTTTTAATAGATACATCATACTATTTAAATTACCTGAAAAATCAACACTTAATCCGCCAAAAATCTCTTTTACATAGTTATTTATTTTCGTAAGTAAATAAATTCCAGATACTAATAAAACATTGTTGTTATCAGGAAATGCAAAAATAACCATTATTATTAAAGGGAAAAAAGATTGAAGAATTAAAACTGAAAAAACACATTTAAACCAAGCTCGAAAAATCCAAGATGTAGATGAATTAATTAAGCTTAAGAAAGCAAATGGACAAAATAAAATTAAAACCTGTACTAATACATATCTAAGGGAATATGTAAATAATAAATTAATAAGTCCAATACTTGTAAAACTTCTTAATATACCATCTAGAGAAAACATATCTAATGATGATTCTCCTATTGTTAATGTGGAGTTTAATTTTGAGATTAAACCAGCAAATGAAATATCTTCATTTAATATATTTTTTCCAATTTCCTGAATAGAAGATGAAATCAAATAATTTATATTTAATAATTGTTCGATTATAAAATAAGAAAAATTAATAAATATAGCAAATATTAATAATTTAAATAAAAATTGATAAGGTTTTTCTATATTAGATTCTGCATAATGGGAATAAAATAATCTAACACAATAATAAATACTAATGCCTAAAAGCATTGCATCTGTCAAATAAATAAAACCATTTTTACCATTTGCACCTAATATTTTTTCAAAAAAAGAGTTGGATAAAATGTCAGTATTAATAAAAGCTACTTTATCTAAATTTCCATATAAATTATTATCAATTGATGATAATATATTGCTAAATATAGTATTAATAGTATCTATAATTAAATTAACTACTTCGCTTTGTTCCAAATTGCCTCCTAATAAATTAAGTAAATTTAAATAAATATTTAAAATAAATAATTAAATAAATAATTAAAATAATATTTAAAATTAATGTTTTAAATTAAAGATTTTATTGCTTGTAAAACTAAATCTAAAGCTAGCAAAAATCCATAAGAAAATAAAGAACTTCGAATTATTTTTTTAGATGTTCTAATTCTTTCTTCATCACCAAAGCTGAATTTTTTCATAAATACACCAACACCAATAGCAACAGCCGCAGCAGGTGTAGCTAATTTTAAAAACCAGTCTTCAATACTTTCAAAAGCTTTGGTTAGTGTATTCACTATTTTGGGAGTAGCGCAATAAACAGTAGATTCAAAAGATAATAAAATTATAATAATAAAACAAAATATTATTAAAAAATTTTTTTTCATTAATAATTATTCCTCCTTTTCAAAATAAGGTATCATTTTTAATTTAGTGGGTTTTAGTATTTTATCTCCATCAGATAGAAATGCTAAACAATTAAAAGTAGAGAGTTCTTGTGTAAAAAATTTATAGTCATATTCATAATCAAATTGAGTATATAAATTGACACTTTCAGATAAATTTGAATCAACAGAAACAAAATTTTTAGCAAAATGATTATAAAAACTTTCTTTTGAATTTTCAGAATATGATGTTGATTTTTTCTCTTTTTCTATTTTACCTATTTGTTTTTGAATATCTTCAATTGTAAAAATATCATCACATCTAAACCACAATTTATTTACTAAATTTTGAATTATAACTTTACACGTATATTGATTATTTAGACTATTTAAAATTGAAGTATAACTTTGTGTAGCAACTATATTAATACACTTGCTTTCTCTACTTTGAGAGAAAAAAGAAGCATCGGAAGAAGTGACATATTCTTGATATTCATCAGATATAAAAACAGTAGGAATAATATTTTTATTTTTTGATAATTGCTTAAGTACATCTGTCTGATAGTCTAATTTTAAGTATGCTGAAATAATTTTTGATAAATTCTTATATTCGGCTATATTCATATTTAAAACGACTATTTTTCCTGAGCTTAAAACATCTTCAAAACCATAAAAACTTTCATCTTCTTTTTTTGGAGAAAATGTATTTTTTACATCTAAACTAGAAACAAAACAGTTGGTAATTCTGGTTATTTCAGATTTTAAAATGTTAAATGTTCTACTATCTAGAGAAAAGTAATCTTTTTCTAAAACTGATATAGCACTATACAAATCAAAAACACTACTTGAATTTAATTTATTAGATAAGAAAATTTTTCTTGCAACAGATATTTTTTCATCAAAGTATTTTTTATCAATTATTAAATTATGAATTTCTTCAAATGTAACGTAACCTTTATTATAAATTCTGCAAAACTTAATACAAGCTTCCAAAATTTGCTCAGATTTATCAAGCCAATAAGATTCTTGATTATTTGGAGAGAATAATGTTAATACTTCTTTTAGCCTATTAGCAAGCACACTTGCTTTAAGTTTAGGCTTATCAAGGGGATTGTATGTATATTTTCCACCTAATTCAATTACAATTACATCATCTAATCTATTACTTTCCTTTGCAAATTCAATAACTTTAGAATAATAATTTCCTTTTACATCTAAAATTAAAAAACTCAATTTATTATTAAAATAAGTTTGATTTATTAATTGTTTTGTAAAAGGATATAAGGCTGAAGATGTTTTTCCAGAACCGATTGTACCAGTTATTAAAAAATTTTGATAAAGACCTTTTTCAAAAATATGAATTTTTTTATTATTACTATCAGTTCCTATTAATAAGCCAAAGGTAGGGGCTTTACTTAAATTTGTTTTTTTATCTTTTTTGAAATTAAATAAAGAATAAATAAAATAAAAAATAATTAGAGTAGAAGTAATTGATGTAATAATAAAAAGAATTTTAGTAAATTTCCAAGTAGTAGGATCTTTTATTAAAAAATTAAATATTTTAAAATGACTATAATACAATAAATTATTTGTAATTAATATGGGTTTAAATAAAATAAAAATCATTAATATAACAATTAATGCAAAAAACAAAGTTAAAACAGCTATAATTTATATTAAACCTCCTCTTTCATTTTTAATTTTAATTTTGAACCTTGTAGATTGTGAAAAAATAAGATCTGAATTAGGTTATACAAAAAATAAAAATTGATAAAAATATTAATAATAAATATTATAAAGAATAAATCAATTAGTGTAAAAATAAAATCACTCCTTCCAATATTTGGAAGTATACAACAAAAATTTTAATTTGTCTATACTTTTTTTAAAAAATGTGATAAAATATTTAAGAAATTTTAAAAATAATGCTTAAAATTTGATATTTAGCTGAAATTAAATTATGATTTAAGCTAGATATAATCTAAGGAAAGGAATTTTTATTATGGAAATAAATAAGGATACAAAAATAGGAGAATTATTAGAAAAAGCTCCAGAAAAAGTAGATATTTTACTAGAAGCAGGTATGCATTGTATTGGTTGTCCTGCTTCACAAGAAGAAACTTTAGAAGAAGCTTGTATGGTTCACGGAATTGATGTAGAAGATGTACTAAAAGAAATTAATAAATAGTATTATTTTCAATATATACATTAATAATTAAAAAAGTAACAGTTTGTCTGTTACTTTTTTACATATTCCAACCACCATTTACTTGCAAGATTTGTCCAGTAATATAAGGATTATTTTCTAAAAATAGTACACAAGATGCAACTTCGTGTGGAGTTCCCATTCTTTTAAGAGGAATTTCTTCATAAAGTTCATCTTTTTCTTTATCTGTTAAAAAATTATTCATATCAGTTTCAATTATACCAGGAGCAATACCGTTTACCCTAATATTAGATAGTCCAAATTCTTTTGCTAAGGATTTAGTCATAGCATCTAGACCAGCTTTACTTATAGAATAAGCCATTTCACAAGATGCACCAATTAAGCCCCATATAGAAGAAATATTAATGATATGTCCACTTTTTTTATTAATCATAAATTTAGAAACTTCCTTTGAAGAATAAAAAGCAGAGTATAAATTTGTTTTTAAGATTTTATCAAACTCTTCTAAAGATGTATCATTGATAGGTTTTACTAAATCTATTCCAGCATTATTTATTAATAAATCAATTTGACCAAATTTTTCTATTGTAAAATCAACCAATGCCTTTACTTCTTCATATTTTGAAACATCCGCCTTGAAAGGATAAACATTACTATAATTTTTAGAAATTTCTTCTGCTTGTTCTTTAGAATTATTGTAATTAAGTACAACAATATAGCCATTTTGTGATAATGTTTTCACAATTTCTGCACCGATTCCACGAGAAGAACCTGTAACAATAGCTATTTTAGTTTGAGTATTTTTTTCTTGATTTTCTACCATTTTTATTAGCTCCTTTATATGTACTAGTTAGTGAATGACAAAATTTTTTATTTAACGTAATTCCACAATTTAAACAATACATAAAACTCCTTAAAATAAAAAATAAAAGCCAATAACAATAGCTTACCTAAAGTTAATGACCTTTAATAATGGAGCCACTTGTCCGATTTGA
>CANQDV010000058.1 GCA_947593955.1 uncultured Bacilli bacterium
TTGATGTAGATTTTAAATTACCAGGAGACTATATAACATATCAAATAACAGTAGAGAATAAAGGAACAATAGATGCCGTAATAAACAAGATAAATGCAACTCAGTTAGGTAGTGATGTCATAGAATTTATAATAGATGGAATAAAAGAAGGAGATAAGTTAGGGCATGGAGATAAGAAAACATTTAATGTAACAATAAAATATAATGAGAATGTAACAGAAGATCCTAATCTAGCCGATAATAAATTAAGAGTATATATCACATATATACAAGATACAGGAAGTGATATACCAAGTAATAAACCAGATATAGTACCAACTAGATTATCACAAAAGATACTATATGATAATAAGATTCAAAGTGATGCAGGTATAGATTTTTCACAAATAAGCAGTGATAGTAATGGCAAAGGATTGTACTATACCAATAAGAATACAGAAGATAATAAAATAACCTATTATTTTAGAGGAGCAGTAGATAATAACTATGTGTCATTTGGAGGATACTACTGGAGAATAATCCGTATTAATGAAGATGGTTCTATTAGACTTATCTATCAAGGAACTACTCCTAATGCTACAAGAGAAGATGCAACGATAGGAACAAGTCCTTTTAATTCTAGGGCAGATGATAATGCTTTTGTAGGTTATATGTATGGCAATCCTACCAATGATTTAGGATACTGGTCAACAAGTTATGAACAAGCCCATAAGAATGAAGTAGATTCAACGATTAAAACAAAATTAGAAAATTGGTATAAAGAACATTTATTACAATATGATTCATATATAGCCGATACAGGATTTTGTAATGATAGAAGTTCAGCAAGTGGAAGTGGGAGCGGTTTTGGCAATAAATCAACAATTTTTACATCTTGGAGTAGATTAAGAGAAGATATTAAAAAACCAATATTTACCTGTCCAAACTCAACACATGATTTATTTACAGTAAAAAATAGTAAGGGAAATCAAAAATCAAAATACAAAATTGGCTTAATAACAGCCGATGAGGCAACATACGCAGGAGGAGTATATAATATAACAAATAGTAGTTTTTTATACATAGGAGATTTTTATTGGACTATCACACCTTTCTATTTTATTCCAGAACGTTCCAAAGCTGTTGGTTGGAGTTTTTTGAGTTTGTTAGATATTGATAGTATAGGATATGTTAGACCTGTAATCAATTTAAATGCTAATATCGAAATAACTTCTACTACTCAAAATGGAACTATAAATAATCCCTATATTATAAGAACAAGTTAAAATATTAAATATTAGTAAATGATATAAATTGGAAAATATTTTAAAAATAGAAGAACTTTATTAAAGATGAAGACATTTTATTAGAAATTTGTTACAATAGTATTAGATTTGAAGGTAGTGATAATATGCATTTCATCGATGAAATAGAAGAAAATACTTTATTAATAGTTCCTAATACTTTGAAAACAAAAGTACTAAAATATATAAATTCTTTAGACAAATTAATAAATGTTAAAATTTTTGACTTTAATGAAATAAAAAAACATCTTTTTTTTGATTATAAAGAAGATGCCATTTTATATTTGATGGATAAATACCATTATAAATATGAAGTTAGTAAAACTTTAATTGATAATATGTATTATATAGAAGATAAAAAATATTCAAGTGATAAATTAAATCGATTAGTAACATTAAAAAAAGGACTACTTAATAATGAACTTTTAATTATTGATGATTTATTTTCTCTTTTTATTAATAATAAAAAAGTTATAGTATATGGTTATGATTATATAGATAAATTCTCTCTTAATATGTTAGAACACTTTGATAATGTCAAAATAATTAAAGAAGAATCGACACCCAAAGAACTTATATCATATGAAGCTAAAGATACTTTTGAAGAAGTTAATTTTGTTTTTAGTCAAATTGCTCAATTAATTAATAGTGGTATTGATATAGATAAAATAAAAATAGTTAATGTTGATAAAAGTTATTATCATGCCTTAAAAGCATTATCAAGATTATATAATATTCCTATTAATATACCTTCTAATAGTTCTATTATAAGTACACAATTAGGTAAACTTTTTTTACAATTATTAGATGAATGTCATTCTTTAGATGAAGTCTTAGATAAATATCAATTTAATAATATTGATGAAAGTATATATTCTAAAATAATATCTGTTTGTAATAAATATGTAGGTTTAGATTATTCTTTTGAAAGTATAAAAGAGGCTATTATATATTCTTTAAAAAATATTAATATCGCTCCTTTAAAATTAGAAAAAGAGCTAGAGTTGGTATCTTTTTATGACAATAATTTTAATAGTGATGAATATATCTTTTTAATGAATTTTAATCAAGGTAATAGTCCTGTTATATATAAAGATGAGGATTATATTAATGATAACTTAAAAGTTTTATTAAATTTAGATTCTGTTAATATTAAAAATAATAATATTAAGGCGGCTTTTATTGATAAATTGAATAGTATAAATAATTTGACTATTACTTATAAGTTAAAAAGTATTAGTGAAGAGTGTTATCCATCTAATTTAATAAAAGAGCTTAATATGAAAGTTAATCCTATCGATTTAAACACTAATTACTCTTTGAAATATAGTGAAATAATTTTAGGAATGATGTTAGATGATTTAATTAAATATGATAATATCAATCCTAAATTAGACTTATATTATAATAATCTTGATATACCATATATGAAATATGATAATAAATTTACTGGAATTTCACCTATATCTTTAAAAAAGAAATTAGATAATAAACTTATTTTATCTTATTCTACAATTGATAATTATTATCGTTGTGGATTTAGGTATTATATTAATAATATTTTGAAATTAGATAAATATGAAGAATCTTTTAGCACTTTTGTCGGTAATTTATTTCACTATATTTTATCCAAAGCCTTAGATAATGATTTTTCCTTTGATATGGAATGGGATAATTATATTAAAGATAAAAAATTATTATTAAGTGAGCAATTTTTCTTAATTAAATTAAAAGACGAATTGAAATTAATAATTGAAGAAGTGAAAAGATTGCATCAAGAGACAGGATTGACTAGTCATATGTTAGAACAAAAAATTTTTATTGATAAAAGTAATAGTGATATAAATGTTACTTTTATGGGAATTGTTGATAAAATTATGTATAAAAATATTAATGGGCAAGATTTAATTGCTATTATTGATTATAAAACAGGAAATCCTTCAACTAATTTATTTAATACTGTTTATGGTATAGATATGCAGTTACCTATATATTTATATTTAGTTAAATATAGTACATTATTTAATAATTCAAATTTTGTCGGTTTCTATTTGCAAAAAATATTGCATGGTGAAATAAATAAAAGTAAAAATAAAACGTATTTAGAACAAAAACGTGATAATTTAAAATTAACTGGTTACAGTACTATAGATGAAGTAAATTTATCTAGATTTGATCCTACATATGAAAATAGTGAATTTATTAAAAGTATGAAAGTAACTAGTAAAGGTTTTTACAGTTATGCTAAAGTAATTGAAGATAAGAAAATTAATTTATTAATTGATTTGGTTGATTGTAAAATAAATGAAGCAATTAGAGATATTAGTTTGGCTAAATTTGATATAAATCCTAAAAGGATTGGACAAGAATTAACAGGATGTAATTTTTGTAAGTTTAAAGATTTGTGTTATATGAAAGAAGAAGATATTGTTAACTTAAAAGAATATCATGACTTTTCATTCTTAGGGGGTGAAGAGAATGCCTAAATGGACAATAGAACAACAAGAAGCAATTGATAAAGAAGGAACAAATATTATTGTATCTGCTGGAGCAGGGAGTGGTAAAACAGCCGTTTTATCAGAACGTGTTTTAAGGAAATTAAAAAATGGTATAAATGTTAATGAATTATTAATTTTAACTTTTACTAAAGCTGCAGCTTTTGAAATGAAAGAGCGTATTAGAAAGAAAATTGCTAAGGAAGAGTCACTATCTAAACAGTTAGAATATATTGACAGTAGTTATATTACTACTTTTGATAGTTATGCTTTATCCATTGTTAAAAAATATCATTATTTATTAAATATTCCTCAAAATATATCTATTACTGATGCTAGTATTATTTATTTATCCAAAAATAAAATAATTGATGATCTTTTTAATGAATTATACCAATCTAATGATTCTTCTTTTCTAAATTTAATAGGTACTTTTTGCACAAAAGATGATAATGACATAAAGAAATATATATTGTCTATTTCTTCTAAATTAGATCTTAAATATGACAAAGAAGGATATTTAAATAATTATATGGATAATTACTATAATGAAGATTATATTAATTCAAGTATTATTAAATTTACTAATATGTTAAAAAATAAGATTAATAATATTAAAAATAATATAGAGAATATATCTAGTTTTGTCGATAGTGATTATCTTAATCTTTTATATGATTCTTTTAATTCATTATTTAATGCTTCTACTTATGATGAGATATTAACAAGTAGTGATCTTAAAATACCTAATCTACCTAAAAATAGTATGGATGAAGCTAAAAAGATAAAGGAAGAAATAAGTGATATTTTAAAAGATTTAACAAGTATTTTAACTTTTAGTAATGAAGAAGATATAAAATCATCTATTAAAGCTACTAAAGAGTATGTTGCGGTTATTATCAAAATTATTTTAGAACTAGATAAGAGATTAAACGAATGGAAAGATAAGAATAATTTATATGAATTTACTGATATTAGTAAAATGGCTATCAAAATAGTAAAAGAAAATAAAGAAGTAAGAGAAGAGTTAAAATATTATTATAAAGAAATAATGATTGATGAATATCAGGATACTAGTGATTTACAAGAAGAATTTATTTCCTTAATAGAAAACGATAATGTCTATATGGTAGGAGATATTAAGCAATCTATTTATCGTTTCCGCAATGCTAATCCATATATTTTTAAAAATAAATACGATTGTTATTCTAAATTAGATGGTGGTATAAAAATTGATTTAAATAAGAATTTTAGATCACGTAAAGAAGTACTAGATAATATTAATTTAATCTTTAATTTAATTATGGATGATGAGATAGGGGGAGCTAACTATATTCAAACCCATCAAATGATTTTTGGTAATAATGCTTATATAGAACAAGGAGATACAAAACAAAATAATAATTTTGAAATATTAAGTTATTCATATCCTAAGGGGTATGAATTTACCAAAGAAGAAATAGAAATATTTATAATTGCTAATGATATTAAAGAAAAAATAAATAATAAATATAAAGTATTTGATAAAGATGAAGGAATAATAAGAGATATTACTTATAATGATTTTGTTATATTAATGGATCGTACTTCTAAATTTGATCTATATAAAAAAATATTTGGTTATTTAAAGATTCCTATTACTAAATATACAGATACATCTATTACTAATGAAATGGATACTTTAATTATAAAAAATATTTTGTCCTTAATAATTAATACTTATCAGAAAAACTTTGGAATTGATTTTAAATATAGTTTTACTAGTATTGCTAGAAGTTTTTTATATTCATATAGTGACCAAGAAATATTTGATTATCTAAATAATAGTAACTATGATGATTCAGATATTATGAAAGTAGTAAATGATATAGTATCTAAATTTAATTTATTATCACCACGTGATTTGTTAGAAGAAATAATCGCCAAATTTGATATATATTCTAAATTGAATTTAATAGGAGATGTATCTTCTAGAATTTTACGTTATGAATATTTAATTAATTTAAGTTCTTCATTAGAAGAGGCAGGTTATTCTATCATTGATTTTTATAATTATTTAGACACTTTAATTAGTGATAATTATGATATTAAGGTTAGTATTTCAGAAGATAATACCAATAGTGTTAAGATAATGACTATTCATAAATCTAAAGGACTAGAATATCATATTTGTTATTATTCTGGATTATATGCCAAATTTAATATCAGTGATTTAAAAGAAAAATTTTTATATGATAATAAATATGGTATTATTACCCCTTATTTTAATGAAGGAATCAGTAACACTATTTATAAATATTTATTAAAAGAAGATTATCTTAAAGAAGAAATAAGTGAAAAGATTAGATTATTTTATGTAGCGTTAACTAGAGCTAAAGAGAAAATGATTTTAGTTGCTAATATAGAAGATGATGTCCAAGATAGAGAGATTACTAATTATATCAAAACAGGATACAGATCTTTTCTTGATATATTAAAAAGTATTTATAGTGTTATAAAAGATTATGTGGTAAATGTTGATATTAATAAATTAAATTTGACTAAGGATTACAATTTAATAAGAAAGAGTAATTATAGTAAGTATATAAAAAAGACTAATGATAAATTAGATATAATTTCGTTGACAATTGATAATAGGGAAATTAGTAATAAGCATTTTTCAAAAACAATAAATACAGTTACTGATATTGAGACAAAAAGGAAATTAGAGTTTGGGGAGTATATGCATTATTTATTAGAATCAATGGATTTTAATAATCCAAGATATGATTTTATTGATTCTAAATATAGGCCATATATCGAGAATTTTATCAATTGTGGGTTAGATTTTAAAAATGCTAAAATATATAAAGAATATGAGTTTGTTGATGATGAGAGTCATGGTATAATAGATTTAATTTTAGAATATCAAAATAAAATTATTATAGTAGATTATAAATTAAAACATATAGATGATAATGCGTATTTAGATCAATTAAATGGATATAAAAATTATCTTTATAAGAAGTTAAATAAAGAGGTTAATGTGTATTTGTATTCTATTATTGATAGTAAACTGGAGTGTATTGATACCAAAATAATGCAGATGAGTTAATAATGATTGGTTAAAATGAGTAAATTTTTACTCTTTTTTTGTTGCAAAAACCCTAGGGGGGGGGGGTATAATGTATTATGTAGAATAATATATTCGGAGATGGTAAAGTGAAAAAGAAAATAGTGATAGTAACAATGATATTAATGATTGTAACAATGAGTATAGGATATTCAATATTTAGTAGTAACTTAACTATCAAAGGAACAGCAAATATAGCAAGTACATGGAATATTTTATTTACAAAAATAGAAGAAGTAGACAAAAAAGGAAGTGTCACGGAATTAACTCCACCAGCAGTAAATGGAACTAATGCTACATTTAGTGTTGATTTTAAAACGCCAGGGGATTATATAATATATCAAATAACAGTAGAGAATAAAGGAACAATAGATGCCGTAGTAAAAGAAATAAGTGCTAGTGAAACAGGAAGTGACGGAGTATATTTTAAAATAAATGGTATCAAAAAAGGAGATAAATTACCTAGTAAAAGTAGTCAAATAATAACCGTAGAGATAGGATATTCAAGTGAAGTGACAAGTCAACCAGGAGATTTAAAGAATAATTTAACTTTAAGTGCAACCTT
>CANQDV010000059.1 GCA_947593955.1 uncultured Bacilli bacterium
GTAGGTTTAAAAGAAATTTATGCTGATCGTAAAGTATTAAGATTATCAGGTGGAGAACAACAAAGAGTTGCTATTGCAAGAAGTTTATCTTATAATCCTAAAATGATAATTGCTGATGAGCCAACTGGAAATCTTGATAAACAAACAGAAAGTGAAATATTAGAAATATTTAAGAAGTTAGCTCACGAAGAAAATAAATGTGTTATTATCGTAACTCATTCGCAATATGTGTGTGATGCTGTTGATGTAATATATGATTTGAAGAAAGTTAAAGAAGAAAGAGCAAGTAAGTAGCTATTAGCAAACGATATATAAAGTTTGCTTTTTTTATCTAAATTAGATTGAAGGTATAACATAAAAGTTATATCTTTTTAAAATTTAATATATTAATATGGTTGAAATTTTTTTGAAATAGTTTTGTTAAATCCTTTTGCTTAAGTTCTTAACGTCTTCTAATATCTTAATTTTTATCCATCAATAATTATATTATCTAATTGTATTGAATTTTATAAATTTATATAAAAAATGGAGGAAATATATAAAATACATTATTTTAACAATTGTACTTTAATAAATTTTAATAAATTAATTATTAAATTATAATATTTTGTTTTTATACTTAATTAGTATAATTGAAAGTTATTTATTTTTTAGAAGGGAGAAAAATTTTAATAAATATGAAAGTAAGTATAATTGTTCCAGTATTTAATTCAGAAAAATATTTAAATGATTGTTTATATTCTTTAGTTAATCAAACATTAGAAGAAATAGAAATAATCGCTATTGATGATGTTTCTAGTGATAAAAGTTTAGAAATATTAAAAGAGTATGAAAAGAAATATCCAAACAAAATTAGAGTTTATTCTAACACCGAAAATTTAGGCCAAGGAGCTACTAGAAATAAAGGAATTGAATTAGCAACAGGAGAATATATTGGCTTTTTAGATAGTGATGATTATGTAAATTATAATATGTATTTCAAAATGTACGAGATGGCTAAAAAAAATAATGATCCTGAGATTATAATAACGGGATTAGTTTTTGCCAAAAATAATGATTATTTAACTAATAATTTTAATGGCATATCCCAAACAAAAGGTAGCGTTCTTAATGTTGCAGATAGTCCTAGTACAATACTAGATGAATCTCCATCTGTATGTAATAAATTATTCAGAAGTGATACGATTAAAAATGCTCCATTTATTGAAGAAAGAATGTGGGAAGATGTTGCTTTTACTTATGCTAAAATGTTTAAAGCAAAAAGAATATTGAGGTTTAATGATTCAGATTATTTTTATCGCCGTAGAGCAAATGAAGGTGTTTCTTCTCAAAATAATCAATTTAATGCTCATTTATTTGATATTTTTGAAGTTAATGATTTTTTAGAAAAAGAATTAAGGGAAGCAAATAAATATGAACAGTATGAGTATTATATAAGATATATTCAGTCATCATATTCATTGTATAGAATAACTGAGATTTTTTCTTGGGATATAGATGAAAAAGTAAAACAAGATTTAGTTGATAAAATGTGTAAATTAATAGTAGAAAAATATGGTGATTGGCGAGTTTATCCAGAAGAACTTTTATCTAGTAAAGTTGGAATTATTGAACTTGAAAAACTAAATGAATACTTTAAAAAGTCAAAACAATTGTAAAACAATTTTTAAATAATTATATTATTATTCTTAATAACTTTTGATAATTTATATAATTAAATAATAATTATTGTGGTGCATATCTAAAAAAATGTGTATCTTTCTTTTTTTGAAAGTAGGTATCTTATGATTCGAGTATTACAAATTTTTTTCTTAGTATTTTTAACTTATTCCTTCTTAGGTTGGTGTATTGAGGTGATATTGAAATATATTCAATACAGAAGATTTATTAATCGAGGATTTCTAATTGGACCATATTGCCCTATATATGGATGGGGAGCATTGTTAATGACTATATTGTTGCAAAAATATAATAATGATCCTGTAGTGTTATTAGTCTTAGGAATGACTATTTGTTCAGTATTAGAGTATTTTACTAGTTATGTATTAGAAAAAATTTTTAACGCTAGATGGTGGGATTATAGTGATAAAAAATTTAACATTGATGGTCGAATATGTTTAAATACCATGATTCCGTTTGGAATAAGTGGTGTATTAATTGTTCATTATATTAATCCTATTTTATTTAATATATATAAGAATATTAATAGTGTTGCAATAAACATTATTACATTAGTACTTTTTCTAATTTTTTTAATTGATAATATTGTTTCATTTAATGTTTTATCATTGGTTAGAAAAGATAATAAGTTACTTGAAAAAGATAATACAGAAGAAATGTCTAGAAAAGTGATTGAAAAAATTAAAAATAGTGGTATTTTAGCAAAAAGACTTTTATTTGCATTTCCCAACTTTCACCATATTAATATTGTAATAAAAAGAGCAAGGTTTAAGTTTAAAGAAAAAAAAGTAAAACCTAATGATAAACACATGAAAATAATAAAAAAGACTGAAGAAAAATATAATAAAAAGTTGAAAAAAGGGACAAAATCTAATTAATAAATTATAAAACATATAGTATGAATATTCATACTAATTTTTTAGTTAAAAAGCTATTGAAAGAAATTTTTCAATAGCTTTTTAGAAAAGAGTTGTAGTATGTATATTTTGTCCAAATTTTATAATACAACTCGCAAAGAAAATAAAAATTCTTCTTTGCAAATTAATTTTATCATTAAAATTATATAAAATAATATTTATATATCTTTTTTAATAATTCTTAATAAATTTTATATAAGTATATATGGTAAAATTAAAATAGGTTTTTATAAGTGAGTGATCTTATATGAGAAAAAACAATTGCAATTATGAATATTATAATCATTTAAAAATAAACAATTTAGAAGAATTGTTATATTTGGGTTTAAAAAGTCATGCTGATAGTGTTGCTTTTAGTTATAACGTTAATGATATAAAAATCAACAAAACATATAGAGAGGTATATTTTGATGTTACTAATTTAAGTAGCTATTTTAATAAACATTATAAGAAAAAGCACATAGCTTTAATTGGCGAAAATTCATATAATTGGATTATCACATTCTTTGCTATTATTTTAAGTGGTAATGTTTGTGTTGTAATTGATAAGGATGTGGATTCCAATGATTTAATTTCATTACTAAAAAAAAGTGATACGAAAATAATTTGTTATTCAGAATATTATGATTCATATATTAAAAACTTAAAATATCAAACTATACCTATTGATAATTTAGATAAATATATAAGTGAGGGAATACTATATGAATATCATTATGATATTGATAGTGATAAAGAAGCAGTGATATTCTTTACTTCAGGAACAACAGGAGCTAATAAAGCAGTGGTCTTATCACAAAAAAATATGGCAAGAGATATTTATGGAGCATCATCTTTATTTAAACCTGATGGAACAGTTGTAAGTGTTCTTCCGTTTCATCATGCTTTTGGTATTATCACAGGTATTTTAAAACCATTTTATTATGGTAAAGAAATTTTTCTTAATGGTAGTTTAAAAAATGTATTAAGGGATTTAAAGGAAAACAAACCAGATACTATTTTTGTTGTTCCTGCCTTTGTTGAAACTTTCTATCGTCAAATATGGAAAATGGCAAGAAATAAACACAAAGATAAATTATTAAAATATAGTTTAAAATTTAGTAATTCTTTATTAAAAATTAATGTAGATCTAAGAAAAGTTTTATTTAAGGAAATCTTAGAAGAATTTGGAGGTAATCTTCATTATATAATTTGTGGAGGTGCTTACTTAGATAAAAAATATGTTAAATGGTTTAGAGGATTAGGAATAGAAATTTTAAATGGTTATGGAATAACTGAGTGTTCTCCTGTTGTGTCTGTTAATCGTAATCATTATTATAAAGATGGTAGTGTTGGTCAAATTTGTAGAGATGTTGAAGTTAAAATTATTGATGGTGAAGTATGTGTTAAAGGCGACATTGTAATGAAAGGATATTATAAAGATAAAAAAGCTACCAATGAAGTTATAAAAGATGGTTATTTTTATACAGGTGATTTGGGATATATTGATAATGAAGGATTCTTATATATTACAGGAAGAAAAAAGAATATTATAATTTTAAGTAATGGTGAAAATATTAGCCCTGAATATGTAGAAAGTGAATTATTAAAAGATAAAGGAATTATGGAAGTTATTGTTTATGAAGAAGGAAATAAATTAGTAGCTAGTATTTATCCTACAGAAGAATATTTAGGTAATCAAGAATATTTTGATAGTCTTATTTATAAATATAATCATAATAAACCGAAAAATCATCAAATTGCTTTTGTTAAATTAAGAGTGAAAGAATTTCCAAAAAATAATAATAAAAAGATATTAAGAAATAAAGTAAGAGAGGAAGGCTAAAAAAATGAAAAATGAGATAATAAGTTTAATTGCAGATACTTTAGAAATATCTAAAGATAAAATTCATGAAAATACGAATCTAATTGTTGATTTAGGATTAGAGTCATTGGATTTAGTAGATCTTGTTGCTGCTTTTGAAAAAAAATATAAAATTGAAATTTTAGATAAAGATATTAAAAACTTGCAAACTGTAAAAGATATTATTGAATATATAGAAGAAAAACATGTATAAGTTATATATTGAAAAAAATACATCTAGTCAAAAATTATTAAATAAGGTTTTAACTGAACTTAATATAAATGATGAAATTATTTATAACGAATATGGAAAACCATATTTAAAAAGTAATAAAGTATATTTTAATATTAGTCATTCTTTTGATTATATAGTATTAGTAATCTCATCAAAAGAAATAGGAGTTGACATTGAAAAAATAAGAATGCGAAGAAATGTTATTGATAAAGTATATACTGAAGACGAAAAAAAATTAATAAATAATGCA
Organism: uncultured Bacilli bacterium; assembly: GCA_947593955.1. Lineage (GTDB taxonomy): Bacteria > Bacillota_I > Bacilli_A > RF39 > UBA660 > RGIG3091. The sequence continues at coordinate 4,926 of CANQDV010000059.1, forward strand.
GATGATTTTACCTTAATGTGGGTAAAAAAAGAAAGTTATGTTAAATATTTAGGAAAAGGGTTATCCTATGGTCTTAAAAATGTAGATACTTTAAAACTCAAAAGATATCAAATAAAAAAATATAAAGATTATTATATTGCCATATATGGAGATGAAGTAGAGGAGGTTTAGAATGAATATATTGTACTGTGGTGATTCCAATATATTAGATGGTTTAATTATATCGGTATTATCAATTTTAAAAAATACTAAAGATAGCTTACATATTTATGTTTTTACCATGAAATATAAAGATGAAAATAAAACATATTCTCCTCTAACTAGTAAAGATATAAAAATACTTAATGAAACAATAAAAAAGAAAAATAAACATAGTTTTATTAAGTTAATTGATATGACAAAAGAAGTGAATGAGTGCCTACCAAATGCCAATCTTAATACTATGTTTACTCCTTATTGTATGCTTAGGTTATATGCTGATAAAGTGCAAGACATTCCAAATAAAATTCTTTATTTAGATAATGATGTTGTCTGTTTAAAAGATCCACATTCATTTTATAACATTGATAATACAAATTATGAATTAGTTGGTGTTCTCGATTATTATGGCAGTCATTTTTATAGAAAAGATATACTAAAAAAAGATTATATAAATTCAGGTGTTTTGCTTTTGAATATGAAATTGATAAAAGAAAATAAATTATTTGAAAAATGCCGAATGATGTGTAAAAATGTAAAAAGATTATTGCCAGATCAAGCAGCTCTTAATAAATATGCAAATAAAAAATTAATAGTTTCAAGAATTTATAATGAGCAAAAACAAGAAAATGATAATACTGTTTTTAGACATTTTAGTACAACATTTAAATTTTGGCCTCGTATTTGTACGCAAACGATAAAACCATGGCATATTGAAAATCTTCATAATATTTTAAAGGTACATAGTTTTGATGATATTTTAGAAGAATATAAAAGAATTTTGGAAAGGATTAAAAAATGAAAAAGACAATACCTATATTTTTTACGATTGATGCTGGATATGCACCTTATCTATCAGTAGCAATTGCATCTTTAGTTGATAATGCTTCACATGATTATAATTATAATATTCATGTTGTATATGAATCTATTACTGAAGATGCAATGAATAAATTAAAAAAATTAGAAACAAGTAATGCTAAAATAATATTTACTAAAATGAAAGATGAATTAGAAAGCATAACAGATAGGAAGGAAAATTTGCTTAGAACAGATATATTCACTTTAACTATCTATTTCAGAATTTTTATTCCTTTAATGTTTCCAGAATATGATAAAGCCATTTATATAGATAGTGATACTTGCATTCCTGGTGATATATCCGAATTATATAATATTGATTTAAAAGATAATTTGTTTGGGGGATGTACTGATATATCTTGTCAAGATAATGAAATATTATGTGAATATTTTAAAGAAAATGCAGGAGCAGATATTCATGAATACATTAATTCTGGTGTTCTTTTAATGAATATGAAAAAATTAAGAGAAGTAAATTTTGAAAAGCACTTTTTATATTTATTAAATAAATATCATTTTGATACAGTTTGCCCAGATCAAGACTATATAAATGCTATGGCACATGGTAAAATATTACATTTATCAAATGAATGGGATGCTATGCCGACAAATGGTTTATTAGTTTTTGATAATCCTAAAATAATTCATTATAATTTGTTTTTTAAACCTTGGCATTACGATAATATTGATTATGAAGAATATTTTTGGAAATATGCCAATAAGTCTTTATTTAAAGAAGATATTTTAAAAGAGAAAGAAAATTTTACAAAAGAAATGCAAGAAGAAGATACTAAAACATTAAATAATCTAGTAAATAGAGCTTCTGAAATCATAAAAGGTGATTTAACTTTTAAAAAAATATTTGATAGTTGGTTAGAAAAAAGGTTTTAGGTATAATGATTATTGGTGGTAGTAAAAAAGAAGTTATAAGAAACATAGAAAAAAATATTAAAAATAATGAATTAAATAAAAAAGTAGAAGTTAATGATCCTGTTTTAAATGATAAAGAAATTGAAAAAGCTTTAAATAGATTTTATGGTATTAGGAAGCATAAAGTAATATATTTTTTAGAAAGTAGATTTGCCTATTTATTTGTAGATATATTAGGCAAAAGATTAAATGATTCCATTGACATAAAGGGACTAGATAATATAAAAGATATTAGTAGTGGAGCTATAGTAACAAGTAATCATTTTAATCCTTTAGATAATTTAGCAATTAGAAAAATGATAAAAAAGCGTTATAAGAAGAATGTTTATATTGTAAGTCAAGAAACGAATCTTGCTATGCC
>CANQDV010000060.1 GCA_947593955.1 uncultured Bacilli bacterium
TTTACCATCCTCCTTTTCTTGATGTTTGATGAACCCAATATATCATTTTTATTTCTTTTAGAAAAATTGGTAATTTCATATTTTGAATGTATTTTTAAGGTATAAAAAAGGAACAAATTTAATTATTGTTTTTAGACATTTTTTAAATTTGTTCTTTTATTACTTATTAATATTTAATTTTAGATAAATTTTATTTTTTTTTAATTCATGTGTTGTATTACTAAAAGATTGATGATTATATTTATTTTTTTAATAATAAAAGGCCTCAAGCTGCTTTAAAATATATAACCCTATCAAATTTAAAAAACTTTATTATAACAAAGAGGATTAATTTCTTAATCCCCTCCTTATCTTTGTTTTTTGTCTACTTTTTCTTGACTTAGCACATTAAACACATATTATTGACGATAAATAATCATTGCCGAAAAGCAATATATTTGTTCTTCACTAAACATTGCTATTGACACCTGATACTTAATATCGACAAATTTATTACCAATTTCATCTAAAAAATTATTGACACTTTGTTCTAAATCTTTTTCATGCATTTCATCAAATACTTTAACCTTCATATTATCACCAAAATATATTATATAAAGTATTCGTGTCGAAAAATGTTATTTTACAACAATATTTATAATTTTACCTTTTACAACTATTATTTTTACAATCTCTTTACTGTCAATATTTTTGATAACGTTTTCTTCACTTAGAGCTTTCTTTTTCATATCTTCTTCACTATCGTTAACGTTAACATCGATAGTAGCTCTTACTTTTCCATTAACTGATACAGCAATAGTTACATTCTCTTCTTTAGTTTTATCGATATTATACTCTGGCCAAGTAGATTCACATATTGGTTTACCTAACTTACATATCTCGTTTAATTCTTCTGTTACATGAGGTGCAAAAGGATTTAATAATTTCAATAATACTAAATATTCATCTTTAGTAAGATTATCTTTTTCACTATATTTATTTACTAATGTCATTAAAGTAGCTATAGCAGTATTATATTTCATTGATTCTATATCTTCGCTAACTTTTTTAATGGTTTTATGAATTAATCCTTCTAATTCACTACTATAACCTTCTTTATCAATTACTTTATCTTTTAAGTTATAAACTCTATCAATAAATCTAGCTACACCTTTAATAGATGACTCATTCCATGGTGCTTCTAATCCATATTCACCCATAAATAAGATATATGTTCTTAAAGTATCTGCTCCATATTTATCTACTATATCGTTAGGATCTACGACATTACCTTTACTTTTACTCATTTTTTCGCCATCAGGTCCTAAAATAAGCCCTTGAGCTGTTCTTTTTTGATAAGGTTCGCTAGTAGGTACTAACCCTAAATCATATAAGAAATGATACCAAAACCTTGAATAAATAACGTGTCTTGTTACATGTTCCATACCACCATTGTACCAATCGACATTCATCCAATATTTAAGCTTATCAAATGATGCGAATTCTTTATCGTTATGTGGATCAATATATCTTAAGAAATACCAAGAAGATCCTGCCCATTGTGGCATAGTATCAGTTTCTCTTTTAGCATCTCTTCCACATTTAGGACATTTACAATTAACGAATGATTCTATTTTAGCTAATGGGCTTTCTCCATCTTGCCCTACCTCAAAATTCTCAACATCTGGTAATTTTAATGGTAATTCTTCATAAGGTACCGGAACATCTCCACAATGTGGACAATGAATTATAGGAATTGGTTCTCCCCAATATCTTTGACGATTAAATGCCCAATCTTGCATTTTATATTGTATAGCTTTTTCACCAATACCTTCTTTTGTTAAATATTCTATCATTTTACTAATTGATTCTTTTTTATTCTTTAATCCAGTTAAAACGCCAGAATTAACCATTTCCCCATCACCGGTATAGGCTTCTTTTGAAATATCGCCACCTTTAATAACTTCTATTATCGGTATATTAAATTTCTTAGCAAAATCATAATCTCTATCATCATGAGCAGGTACAGCCATAATCGCACCAGTACCATAGCCCATCATAACATAATCAGATATATATATAGGTATTTCTTCATTATTAACGGGATTAATAGCTGTTAATCCATTTATTTTTACACCTGTCTTATCTTTTACTAATTGCGTTCTTTCAAATTCGCTTTTATGACTAGCTAATTCTCGATATTTATTAATTTCATCCATATTACTAATTTTATCTTTATTTTTATCAATTAATGGATGTTCAGGAGCCATAACCATAAATGTTACTCCATATAATGTATCAGGTCTTGTTGTATATATTCTTAAATTATCATCTATTTCTTTGATCTTAAAATCGACAAAAGCTCCTTCAGATTTACCAATCCAATTTTCTTGTTGCACTTTAATATTTGGCAAATAATCAACTTCTTTTAATCCCTCTAATAGCTTTTCAGCATAAGCTGTTATTCTTAAATACCAAACATCTTTTTCCTTTTGAACTATTTCACTATGACAAATATCACATTTTCCTCCTTGGGAATCTTCATTAGATAAAACAACTCGACATGATGGACAATAGTTAACTAAAGTTTTATCTCTAAAAACTAATCCATGTTCAAACATTTTTAAAAATATCCATTGGGTCCATTTATAATAAGATGGATCAGTTGTATCAATTACTCGATCCCAATCAAAAGAAAAACCAACTTTCTTTAATTGTCCTGCAAAAACATTAATATTTCTATCCGTTAATACTCTTGGATGAATATTTTGCTTTATAGCTGAATTTTCGGTAGGAAGTCCAAAAGCATCATATCCAATAGGAAATAAAACATTATATCCTTCCATTCTTCTTTTTCTTGCTACTACTTCAAGTCCTGAATATGCCTTAATATGCCCTAAATGCATTCCTACTCCTGATGGATAAGGAAACTCTACTAATGCATAAAATTTCTTTTTATCACTGTTATCAACAGCTTTAAAACTTTTGTGTTCATCCCAATATTTTTGCCATTTACTCTCTATTTCTTTAAAATTATACATGTTTTGTCAATCCTTTCTTCTTAAATACTTTCCCTAATATACCAAAACTTATTAAAATAATAGGTACTATTAGTAAAATACCAATACCCAATTGTATATAAATATTATTAATTTTAATTAAATTCACAACTGTTACTATTATAGCAATATCAATACTACAAGTTAATCCAATTAATTTTAACATTGCTCTAAAATTAACTTTTTTAATATCAACTTTATACTTGTAGATAAACAGTTCTACTTCCGATGGATATCTAGCAACATCAACTTCTTTTCTCTTTCTACTATTTTTCTTATTCTTCTTTACTATTCTATTACCTTTAGCATCATATTTTCTAATTATAAAAACATAATACAATAAATAAGCAACTATAACTGTTCCAATAAACCAAATCATTTTATCCTCCTTATTAAATAAAAAAACGTCCCTAACATAAGGACGTTTATTCGTGGTACCACCTTAATTCATAGTAAACTATGCACTCATTCTTTTTAACGCATTCTATGCGATTACCTATTATAGAAACAAGTTCATATAATCATTATTATAGTTTCCACCAACCACTATTTCTCTATTGAATAATAAATTATATTACTACTTTTCCAAGTAATTAAAATATATTATATAGTATATTAAATTTGATCAGTATATTCAAGTAAATTTAAAAATAATTTTACAAAAGATTTATCTAATCCTTGTCTTTTTAACTTTCTTAATGCTATACGTTTATCTTTTAATTTTTCATGTCCAAATATAGCATCAGATATTTTTTCTTTTAATTCAGTCTGTATTTGTAAGTCAGATAAAATATTATCTATATCCTCATTGACTAATCTAACTGCATCTATTTCTATTCCCGTTCCTGAGCAAGTAATATTAAGATTTTTGAAAGTGTAAATATTATTTACTTCTATTACATAGTCTGTACCATCTTCATAACTATTAAATTCTACATTAGAATTATCAATAGTACATGTAACTTTTTCTACATCTTTAGTATTTCTAAATCTTATAACATAATTCCTATATTCTGGTACTATATCTCTTTTATTATTACTATCAATTTTTATTGTTAATGTATAATTATCTGGTTCATAAACATATTCAATAATAGTTTTAAACCATATCTTATCTTTATATCTTAAAGATATACCATCATCTTCATACAATTCATAAGTATTACTATTACCAGGAAATATTTGAATTTCTAAATCTGTAGGATTAGCTGTATTATTATAATTACTCTTTAAGGACATTGGAATGATAGAGCCTTTTCTTGCAAAAACAGGATAATCTTCATCCTTATAAAATCCTATATATTTTTTATTACCAATAAATTTTTTACCAGTAAAGAAATCATACCAAATACCTTCTGGTAAATAGAATCTATGAATAGTACGATTCATAATCATATCTTTTTTGGTAGTTATTGGTGCTACTAAAAGACCACTTCCAAAGAAATATTCATTACGATATATTACATCATCATATACTTTAGGAATGATATAATATAAAGGCTGAAATACCATGGTACCCGTTGTAGAATATTTATAAGCTTCAGTATATAAATAAGGAATTAATTTATGTCTTAATTTTAAGAAATCATTAACAATTTCATAGGTTTCTTTATTCCATAACCATGGTTCTCTTTTATAGTATTTTCCACCAGATGAATGAAATCTTAAAATAGGGCTAAATACTCCTAATTGAACTGATCTAATATATAATTCTCTTTCTTCTATACCACCACTATAACCACAAATATCATGGCTCCACCAACATACACCTATATTAGAAGCCGATAAATTAAAGAATGGTATTAATTTGAAGTTATCCCAACTTATATTTAAATTTCCTGAAGTTAATACGGGATAACGATGGGCAGCTATTAAAGCATTACGCGATAGTATCATTCCCCTGTTATTATTTCTAGTCATATCTAAGGAATGATAATGATTAAGAACCCAAAGAGTTGTTAAGTTTTTTAAATTACTAAAGTCATTCCAAAAAAAATCAACACCTAATACTTCCAACGGATGAATAAGTACTTTAAAATATACATCTAAAAATCTTGGATTTAAAGGATCAAATTTGATAATAGCATTAGCATTTGTACTTAAATATTTTTGAACTTCACTATAATAATTCTCAAACGGATATATCCCTTCACTAGGATCAATTGATAATCCAAGTCTTATTCCTTTATTATGAAGTCCATCGATAAATTCTTTAGGATTAGGAAATAAATCTTGATTAAATGAATAACCACTTACAGTTAAACTTTTATTAACTGTACCTCTTTTATGCCAATCTTTGTCTAATAATAATACTGCAATAGGAACTTCAATTTGATTAAATTTATCTAATAATTCATCTACATTTTCAGTTGAATAAGCTTGGTCTCTACACCACCAATTACCTAAAGCATATCTAGGAATAAATGATGGCATACCCGTTAATTTAAAATAGTCAGAAATAGCTAAACCAAAATCTTTCCCATAAACAAACAAATATATATCTATACTATCTGGATTAGGACTTACTATAGTACCTAATTCATTTATTCTTAAAGTGTTACTATCATCAAAGCTGACAAAACCATCTAAAGAATATAATCCCCTATTTACTTTATCATTTGCATTTTTACTTAAAACATTATTTGATCCAAAATAATTTTTTACTTCGGGATGTCCATAATACCAATAATTATCTGTGCCCGTCGTTGATACTTTCAAATTCTTTGATGGATTAATTCCTTTGTTATAAAAAGGCATTTCCTTAATATATTCTAATTTAAAATATTTAGTGTTTATTTCTAAAATACCACCTTCTCGTTCCTTAACTTCAAAAAGTGGCTTATCAAAATTTCTAAATATTACTAATTCCGTAGCCAAATCATTGAAAAGGCCATTTTTATTATATTCAAGTCGTATAAGTCTTTCTGTCAAAATAGAAATACGATATTTTGCACCTTGGATAATACTATTATTATTACATTTAAGTTTTTCTAAATCAATATGAAATTGATTACCTAAATCATACATAGTACCAACCCTTTCTATTTTAATCATTATAACACGTTTTTTTTTAAATAGAAAGACTTATACCTTATTTAAATATTCTAATCTTTAATTTGTTTTTATAATATAAGGATTACTTATTGTTCCATCTTGTTCAGTTGAAGTTATTTCTGCATTAGGATTAAGATTAATGACGGGACGCACGCCGAATGCATTCCAGACGGCTGCATCGTGCAAATACCCAGCTGGGTCAACGTGCCAAGTGCGCGCACGGGAACCAGCAGAGTCAAAGCCAGAAGAGCTCATTGTCCAATAATATAAGTTTATATATAAATAGTAGCTACTATTTGCTAAATTATATACTCCTCCGGCGTATGCTACTTCATCATTCGTTATTAATCCTATTTTATATTGTGATTTTTTATTACCTTTTTCATTACTTACTGTAAATAAATCGTGTGTTGCATTTGAACAAGCAAATTGTGGTTTTCTATTATTATCATTATATAACCTTCCTGACGATCCAAAATAAGTTGCTACCCTCCCCGCTCCGTTTCCTATATATAAGCTTCGATCATCACAAAAGCCTGTATCTGCTATATAATTGTCATACTTTAATAAATGCTGCCTATACCAGTTTTTTAAATATGTTTTTATATCAGAATCTACTTCATTTGCATGAGCTTGTTCATAAGAAGTTGAAAAATATCCTGCATGAGTTTCCCCTGCCCATAGTTGATATGTATTTCCATCTTTCTTTGCTTGGGTTATTTTTATCATATGTGTACATGTTGTGGCTTGAGAAGTGCAGGTATAGTAACCATAATGAGCTTCGTCATAGTAACCATCTACTATATTTCCCGTTAAAGTATATACTCCTGTACTTTCATTAAAAGAATATGTCCTAGACATTTTTACAGTTCCTGTGGCACTTGACCATGCCCACCCACTATAACTACCATATTCATCTTTATAAGTAGTAGGTTTCCCATACATATAGCCTACAAAGGCATTATCACCAACCATTGAATTAAAAGCACTATTTCCTATGGTTGCACCTTCACCAGTTGCATCTGCACTCTCTCCTTGATATATTAAACGAATACTTCCATCTTCATTGATTCTTATTATTCTC
>CANQDV010000061.1 GCA_947593955.1 uncultured Bacilli bacterium
TATTTTTTAATTGAAAAGTTTAATTTATCTTATAAAATTCCTTTCTTATATACCATTGAATACTTATTTCACTAATAGCATCAATCTATTATAGTACTATTATCAATTAATAAAAATACCTAATCTTCTTTTTTAGAGATTAGGTATTTTTTCAGTTAAATTTAACATTAATGTTTCTTTCTAGTTTCATTGTATGCTATCATTAAAGATTTTTCATTTTCATAATAATGGTCAAAATACTTTTTTTCTTTATTAATATAGTTTAAAAACGCTTTTGTATCTTCATTGTTTTGAAAGTATAATCTCTTTTCTTTATTTAAAAGTTGTTCACATTCTCCACCAATAGTTTTTAAAATATCATCAACAGAATAATCTTTTAATTGCTCTAGATATTTGTTAAATATTTTTATTTTAAAAATAGGTAATTGATTAAATGATAATATTTTGTATAGTTCTTCATTTTTTAATTTAATTGGTTCATTTAAAACATAGTTGAATATTTTATTTTTAATTGTTTCATTTTGTAGTAAATAATTATTAACAAAAATAAAATCAACCTTAATTTGACTATTAACTTCTTCATTATTTAAAAAATATATAGCTATATCTAAAGGCAGATTATTTATCTTACAGTTTATAAATAATCCTGCACTGTTACTTAATATTTTAGCTTTTTCTTCAATATTTAAATTAGAATTTGCTAGTACTTCTTTATTATATGCATCAACATTATAATACTTTATTTTATTTTTATTAATTAATATATTTAAAATTAAATGTGATATATCCTTAATTGTAGGCCAATTTATGTTATTCATTAAAGAATCTACTATAGTTTCAATGGTTGTTGGATTAAAAGAATTACTTTTTAATATATCTTCACATAATTTTTCAATATTATTGTGATTAAAGTCGTTTTTTAAAATATCTTTATTTTCCTCAATTACTTTAATTAAATCATCATTTAAACCTTGAGCATTATATAATGTGTAAATGTTATTCCAATTTATTTTATATTTATTATATTTTTGAATAGTTAAATAATATTTTTTGTCAATACGTGATAAATTATTAAAATAATTATTTTCTACAAAAAGTAAAGTTTCAAAAATACTAATACTTAAATTATTTTCAGTAATTAGTTCAACTAAAAAAATCTCACTACTATTTTGAATCAAATTATTATCTTTAAAATAATTTAATGTTCTGCTTAAATTGTTAATTAAATATAAATATATTTTATTATCTTTACCATTAGATTTTAAAGATTCTAAAATTCTATCTTTTCTATAATTAAAATTTAGAGCTACACATATACTCATTATATGATTTAAATCTATTGAAAACATATCATTTTCATATATTAATTTCATCATATTTGGATTTTCTATTAGTTCTGTTTTTTTATCTTTTTCAATAACATTAATTCTATTTGAAATGAGTGAATTAAATTTTACTATAGGTGAAAACCTTATCTTAAAATTAGATAATTTAGATGATATTTCTTTAAAATTATTTTCTAAATATTGAATAATACCATTATAATTTTCTATAGCTTCATAAAAGAACACATTTTGAGGAGGGGCTTTAGAATCTGCATATTTTATAGTTAATAAAAAATAAAATAAAATAAGATTTTCATCAATGCTTTCCAATCCATTATCATAAATATAATCCCAAACTTTATCCAAATAGTCAAAAGCATATCTAAATATCGAGTTTTTTTCATCTTCAAGATATTTAAAAAATTGCAATTTATAATCTGTAAGATTATTAAAAACATTTTCAAAAAACATTTTACCTTCGGGAGATATTTTTTTATTTACAACATATTTCTTAATAGCTGCTGTATAAATGTCTTTTATACACATATAGTCAAAAGCAAAATATGTTGAATCTATTTCATCAAGAACCATTTGTGCATTATCTAATTTGGTATCAAATTCTAATATATTTCCTTTGATAATTCTTTCTAAAACATAATCATCTTCTAATGACAAGGCTAAATTATGTTTTTTATTTATTATTTTTTTTGTATAATCATTTAGGCAATCATTGTTAATTAATATTTTTTCAAATTGGTTCAAATATGAATATGGATTTTTATATTCTTTCTTGTTTGGAATGTTTTCTTTATTATTACCTGTAATACTATTGTCTTTCTTATTTACAGTATTATTTTCTTTCTTATCTATAGTGCTATTTTCTTCCTCATCTATAGTATTATTTTCATTATTAAGTGAATAATAATATAAAGAACTATGATAGCTTTCATACAATTCCTCTAAATAAAGAATTACGTTTTTAGAATCAATGGTTTTATAATTTAAATGATTTAAATTTTTTTTTGCTTTATCTAATTTGTCTATATCAGAGTGCATATTTAATAAATCTGAGAAGAAAACATTTTTTCCATCTTTAAAAATCTCTTCTTCAGTAAGAATCTGATCCATAAAAGAGGACTTTAAAACAACTTTTTGATTATTTAATTTATTAATGTTGTCATCTTCATAAATATTTTCATATAAAAGAATACTATTATCATTCTCATCATAAAATGCTGAGTCACTACGTGTAAAATTGGGTATAGTTTCTTCTAAATATTCATAAAAGTTATCTAAATATTGCTTTTTCTCTTCCATATATTTTTCTGTTGCTTTAGAGAGCTCATAATTTATTCTTTTAATTTGTTTTTCTTTTTCCCTCTGTGTAATTTCTTGCTTAAATTCAGGAGATAAATAATAAGAAATTAAGCCTTTATTTTGATATAACAAATCAAAACGCTTTGGGTATAAAACTTTATAGGACACTAAAAATAAAATATCTTTTTTTAATTCTTTTACAAATTTATTATTAGTTGAATTTTTAAAAATATTCTTTATATTATTCCAAAAAATTTGAAATTCATTAACAATATCAGCGATGTAACGATAATTATCTATAAATGCACCTATTTTACGATATTCACTCCTTTCTAAATTTAAATTTAATATATTTTTACAATCTTGTTCTAATTTTTCGTATGCAGTATTAGTGGAGCTGTATGGTAAAATTGGTATTATAATATCAAAAAATTTAGTTCTAATTTCAGCATTATCAAAGATAACATCTCTTATAACATAAATAAACCTGATAGTCTTTTTTTTAACAGCATTGTTAATAATGCTATTTATTTCTTTTAATTTAGAAAATATTTGTATAGGTTTGTTTAAACGATCTATGTCTTCAAATACGATAATTTCATATTTTGTACTTATAAAGAAATTAATTAATTCATCCACAAATTTATTTAAAATTGAAATATCGTTAAATGACTCTTTTTTTAATTCAGCTTCAGTATCTTTAGTAGTAATACTAATACATTTTAAACTAAAATTTGTCATTAAATAATATAAAAGCCACCAAAGGAGTAGAAATAAAATCATAGTAAATCCAAAGAAGATGTTTGCACCCCATTCTCTATTAAACAAATCTTCTACTTTTGATATATTAATTATACATATTCCTAATATTATTAAAATTGTAAGAAGTAATGATATGATAACACAATAGCACCTAGTATCATCTATTTTTTTATCAATACGACTTATTCTTGAAAAAGGTAATTTACTAGGTTCAACAGAATATATAATTTGCTGTAAAATACTTATTTCAATTTCTTTTTCACTATAATTATTTGAATTAATATTTTCTTTGGCAATATAAGATCCTAAAGAAACATATAAAGGCTTATAATTTGAATTCTTATGAAAAAAAGATCTTATAATAGAGCTTTTTCCGACACCATAATCACCCGAAATAGCTATATTGCGATTTTTCTTTTCTTTTTCATTTTGAGAAACATCATTTATCAACTCTTCTTCTAAAGAACTTTTAATTAAATCATTATATAGTTCTAAAGAGTCGGCTTGATGCGTCGGAGCCATAGACGATATTTTGTTTGTTTTAGACATATTTATCACCTACATTGGCATTTATAATAACATAAAACATAATTATTGCAACAAAAAAGTGCTATTTTACTAACACTTTTAATTCATAAAAGTTAAAATATTTTTAGTATAATGACTAAAAAATAAACTATTTTCTTTAATGTTAGCTTTATAATATTTAAACTTTTTACATATTTCATTAAATATTATATTTATATTTTCTTAAATTCAATAAACTCGTTTGTGTATATTGAATTGTCATGAATTTCATTTTCAACTTTTGATTTTTCATAAATCTCTATTAATAATTTTTCATCTTCAGATAAACTTTTCTTGCTTTTATTGATTAATTCATCAATTTTTTCTCTTTTTGATAAAATTTCAATATTTTTTTGACTTATAGAATATCCATATCCACCAGTACCATTAGATCTAGTAACTAAATCTTTTAAAAATCTAAAAATATTATTGCTATTTAATACTTTATTTAAATAATTGACAATTTTTTCTTCATCGTATCTAAACAAAGTCCACAAATTTAAATATCCGTAATTTCTATCTGAATATATATCTATGTTTTTTTCAATTATATCATTACACATTTTCTTGTATAAGTTTCTTATTTCTTCTGTGTAAGTATTATTTAAACTAGTATTATTATTCAACCAAAAATCAATTTCTTCTAGAGTATATAGATTTCTATAGTCGCTATTTATTGAATTATAAAAAATTAAAAATTCTTCTGCATTAAGTTGCGTTATTATTTTAGAAATTATTATTTCACATCGTTTCATTGAGTCAAGTCCAATAAATAATATCCTGTCATGGAATCTATTTTTATTTTTTAAGAGTGATAATAACACATCTAACTTTTTATTTTTATTTATATTATTAATTTTTAATTCAAAAATTTCCATATACAATTTCAATTCATCAAATTCAAATTTGTTTGTAATTTCTATTATTTTTTGTTCGAAATTTTTAATACTTTGTGTATTAATAAGTTTTATAATTTTATCAACTTCTTTATTAATCCAAATAAATTCATTTTCTGTTTTAGTAAAGTATAAATCAAAATATCTTGCATTATAAATCTTGTATTCAGTAATACCATTATAATATTCTATTTTATCTCTATTATCAATATCAAAAATTTTTAACTTATTGAAATAATTTTTTACACTAGGAAACAATTCTATTAGTATTTCTTTAAATTCTTCATTTTTTTTGTTACTAAATAGCTTGGAAAAATAATTTTTAGCTCGTTTATTTAAATCATCATAATTTATAGAAAATATTTCTTTCTCATAATGTCGATCATCAATTATATAATAATCTTTATTTTCAAATATATCATAATATAATTCTGCATTTTTGCTTTTAATGAAATCTAATTTTACCATATCAGCTATATTTAAACAATTTAAACTATCTCCGTCTCCAACTGATATAAAAAATCCATTTAGAAAAATTTTTAACTCTCTAATACTATCGAAAATAAGATGCGAAGTAAAGATATTTTTTAAAATTTGCTCTCCATTATAAGTTATATTATTTGATAATTTATTTTTAATTATTTCTAAACATTTAAAATCTATTTTAGGTACGTCTATTTTTAATTGAATTATTTTATCTAAGAATTTTTTGCCTTTTGTTCCAAATTTTTTATCTAATTTGGTTTCAATAATCTTTTCATCATATGATAAAACAAGTATTGTTTGCTCAAAATTGATTATACTTGCAGAACATTTAAGCAAAAAATTTATTTTACTCGTATTTATTCTATCCATATTATCAATTATCAATAATAATTTTTTATTATGATTTTTTAAATATTTATTTACTAAATTCTCTATTTTTGTCTTACTTGCTATGTCGTTTTTACTAATCTTAAAAATGGAACCAATATTATTTTTACCATTGTAAAATACTATATCAATTAAATTATCAATTAATTCTTCTATATTTTCCAATTTAGAGCTTAAATTGATTTCATTTAAAACTCTATCAATAATTCCTTTTAACATTGCTTTTTCATTATCATAATCCCATGGATTAAATTTAACAATTACGAAATTTTGCATTAATCTGTTTTTTTCTATTAATGAAATCACATTATTAATTATTGTAGTTTTTCCGTCTCCCCAAGCACCTTGCAGACCTATTGTAAATGTTTCTTTAGGACTACAGCGAATAATAACATTATATAGTTGATTTATAATCCGATTTCTGTTTAATAAATCATAATAAACTTCTTTTTCCTCTAATAATAGTATTCCTCCTGATGAAATGTCTATTGGATTATCACATAAATACTTTAAATCATAAACATTATAACCTTGAGAAATTGTTTTATTTATACATTTTATTCGAATTATAAATAAAATTATGTTTAATAAAATAAAAATAATAATTAAAATAAGTTTGTAAAAAACTATTTCTGTTAAAAATTGATTAATTAATAATCCTATTAGCGATATAAAAAAGGTTATTATTAATGAATCTATATGATTTATAGATTTTGAAATTAATAATTTTATTTCTTTAGTATTTAAAAAACTAGTAATAATGATTAAAAGAAATAAAATTAACAAAGAAATGTAATTATTTTTATGAATTATTGAAAATAAATTTTTTACATCTATATATATAATGATAAAATCAAGTAAAAAGGCAGTAATAAAATCTTTTTTAATTCCATAAACATCTAATATATCTTTAAAATATTTTTTCATATTATCCTCCTTTTAAAATAAATATAACTTATTTGACTTATATTATATCACTTTATGAATGATTTAATTAATGATTTAATAAGCAATTTTCAGTACTATTATATTATTTTATATTTATTCATTTTTTGTACCTATTCATTTTATTAATTAACATTAATGAATTTTTATAAAAAAACTGATATGATTCCATTTCCTTGACAAAAAATGGCTATCATATCAGAATTCTTATTTATTATTCTTAGTCTACAATTTTTAATAAAAAATCAAATTTTGATAGTAAAATATGTATCAATATTATATCTAATATCAATCTGTACTAAAAATATCTCTTGTATAAACTTTATCTTTTATAGGAATTAATTCTTTTTCTAACCTATTTGCTATAATAATATCTGCTGACTTTTTAAATTCCTTAAAGTCATTTTCAACTTTTAATCCATTAAATGTATTATCTTTTAAAGTAGGTTCATATATTATTACTTCTACATT
>CANQDV010000062.1 GCA_947593955.1 uncultured Bacilli bacterium
CTTACATCTTTATTATAATATATTTTTATCAAAATAAAAAGACTGTTTTCAAATTTTACTTTGTCAACAGTCTGAAACCACGTTTCTATATTAAGAAACGTGGCTCATATTTTCGTCTTGTTCATCAGTTGTTAATTTATCCATTTCTACTCCACTTATAACATCAAATTTTTTACTTATTTTTTCCGTAGTAATATATACATTTTCTACATCTTTATTAACTGTTTGAATACTTTTAGCTAATTTATCCCAACGTTCTTTATATCTTGAAAATTCTAATCCTAATTTATTTAACTCTTCATGAATAATAGATGTATATTTATCGCGTTCCATATTTTTCATAATCATTTGCACCACAGTTAATGTTGAAATTAATGTTGTTGGAGAAGTAATCCATACTTTTTTCTTATATGCATAATCTATTAAATCAGGATGGTAAGCATTAATTTCTGCAAATATAGCTTCAGCTGGTAAAAACATAATAGCTTGATCTGTCGTAATATCAGGAATTATATATTTACTACTTATTGCATCTATGTGTCTACGAACATCTATTTTAAATTGTTTTTCATAATTATTTCTTAACTCTAATGGAATTTTTTTATCAACCATCATACGATAATTTTCTAAAGGAAACTTAGAATCAATCGCAATAGTACCAAGTGGTTCTGGTGCGAATAAGACAGAATCTGCTATAGTACCATTAGGAAATTGATATTGCAAAGCATAAATTCTATCATTCTTTTCACCAAATACATTAGCTAAAATATGTTTTAAATTAACTTCACCAAATATACCTCGACTCTTTTTATCCGTTAGTATTCCTTGAAGTGAAACAATGTCATTGGATAACACTTCTATTTTCTTTTGAGCTTCATCTATTTTACTTAATCGTTCAAGAACATTGGCAAATGTTTTATTTGTTTTATCAAAATTTTGGTCAAGACGTTCATTAACTTTATCATTAATGTTATTTAATTTTTCTTCAATCTTAACATTTAATTTATCAAAATCTTCATTTATATCTTTAGTTAAATTACTTTTAAATTCATTTATTTCATTATTAATATTAACTTCAAATCTTCCAAGTCTTTCTATTATATTACCTTCATTAACTCCCTTTCTTAACAATAAAATAATGGTTAAAATAATTAAAATAACTAACAATCCAATAATCAATACTTCCATATTAATCTCCTAATCTATTCCAAATTTTTTATTTATAAATTTTGACAATATGTACGCTATAAGCAACAAAATAACTAATGTAATAACAGTATTAAAATCAGTTATACTTTGTAATAAACTTTTGCCAACGAACCCCCAAAAATAAACAATGGATAACTTCCCAATTAAAATACTAAAAATAAATTTTCGATAATCTATTTTTACTAAACCACATGCAATATTTACTAAAAAGGCTGGAGTAAAAGGGAGTGCTACAATAAGAACTAATTTAGAGAAACCAATATTTTTTATTTTCTGCATGATTTTATCTAATCTTTTTCTTTTTGAAGTCTTGTTTAAAAAAAATTGACTAAAATATTTGGCAAAAACAAAATACGACAAAAAACATCCTATACATGTAGCAACCCAAGATATAATAAAACCAACTATTCCCCCAAAAGCCATCATATTAAAAGCTATAAAAACACCTAATGGTAATGCTGGAATAATTGACTCTAACATAATTAAAAAAATGCCAAATGGAATTCCAAACTGTTGTAAATAGGTAGTCATTAATTGTACAAAGGCATCAATCATACCTGTCATTTTATCACCATTAATTATTATATTACAGTTTAAAACTTTTTAAAAGCGTAACTATTACTTAATTATAATGATGATAATAAATTGATACCATTAAACACAGCTAGCATAAACAAAACACTTGTGAAAATCAAAGCCCATTTATGACCTATTTTCTTATCATTATTTAACTTTATAAATATATAAAGAATAATAATAATCATAGCCATATATAAGAAATAACAAGTTCTAGAACAAGATGCAAATATGGTTGGGGAAAATCCCATTATAAATCTAGTAGCAAATCCCAATAAAAAGATAAAGAAAGGAAGCGCATTACTTTTCTTAAATATTACTACCATCATATAAATAATACTACATATTAATAATACAGAAATTAATAAAGGGACGACATTATAAAATTCGGAAAAAGGTGGGACAATATAACTATCAAAGGCTGCATAAGTCATTACCATACCAGGAAATAATAACAATAAAATATTTTGAAATATAGTAAGCATATAAACAAGTATAGCACTACTAATAGCGATAATTTTAGTTATATCATGCTTAGAATATATATAGGCCCCTATAGAAAGGAAAGTAATAAATAATACTAAATATACTCTATTAATTATCAGTATATTAAAAGTTGGAACTATTCCTAAATATATTTTATCAAAAATATCATAACTACTATAATATGGTATACGTTCTATCGTTTCTACGGCATAGCGATTCCAATTACCAGGACATGTAAATATAAATACGAACATTAAAAGTGTAATTACTAAACATAAGATATTATATTTACTAAGTTTCTCTTTTTTGATAAAGTTAGTATAAATAAGGTACAAAAAGTTAAAAGCAAATATAACCATACACATTTGCTCTAGATTAGCAGAGTATAAAAGGCCAATAATAGCAACCACATATATTAACCAATGAATTTTTACTCCCCTTTCTCTTTGAATTAATGGATAAAAAGATATCATTCCTAATCCAAAAGTCCATATGTAATTAGCAGTGGTAGATATCCAGCCAGCACTACTTAATTCAGCAAAAGGATATTGTAAAAATAAAAGGCATCCTAAATAATTTATTAATGTATCTTGCTTTCTATTTACCAAAAGAAGAACAATATAAGCAGATATAGAAAATATTAAACTATCTATAACTTCCCATATAATTGAATTCAAGTTTGTAATAACAATAAGAACAGATTC
The DNA here is from genome assembly GCA_947593955.1 of uncultured Bacilli bacterium. GTDB lineage: Bacteria > Bacillota_I > Bacilli_A > RF39 > UBA660 > RGIG3091. The sequence goes on from CANQDV010000062.1 coordinate 2,976, forward strand.
AATAATTAACCTACTTGACCAAAGATTATAATGATATGATAAAAATTCAAAATAATTATATTCTCTTAAAAAACTAGCATACATGGCATCATCTTTTAATCCAGTATTAAAAAACAAATGAAAGTATAAAACTATACCAAATAACAATATAAATGGAAATATTTTATTTTTTAAAACTTTTTTCATTACAACTATAAATCCTTTCTCAAAATTATTTTCTCTTTCTAAATTCATTATAACACATTTCAGAAAACTTATAAGAATTTAATTTATGTACATAATATAATTGGTGATAATATGGATTTATTATTTTTATGTATCAAAATATTTTGTGTTAGAATTTTAGATGTTTCACTGGGGACTTTTAGAACTGTTATTACGGTTAAAGGAAAATCTCTTTATGCCAGTTTAATTGGATTTGTAGAAGTTTTTGTATGGTTCATCATTGTAAGAGAAGCGTTAAACACTGATATAGATAGTATTTGGATTGCCATATCTTATTCTCTAGGATTTGCAACAGGAACTTATATTGGTAGTTTTATATCTAATAAATTTATTAAATCTAATTTTTCTTTTGAAATAATTACATCTAATTCAGAGATGGTTAATATATTAAGAAACGAAGGATATGCTGTTACTGTTTTTAATGTTAAAGGAAAAGATGATAAAAATGATAAATATATGTTACTTTTAGAAATTGGTAATAATTCTTTAAATACAGTTAAAAATCATGTTAAAAAAATAGATAAACAAGCTTTTGTCATAGTTACAGAAACAAAGTTAGTTCAAAATGGTTATTTTAATGGAGTATAAAAATTTATTAATTTGTTTGCCAAAAACTTTTTATTATAGTACAATTATAAAAGTTTTAGGAGGATATTATGATACAGGTTAATAATGTAACTTTAACATTTGGAAAAAGAACGTTATTTGAAAATGTTAATATAAAATTTACTTCTGGTAATTGTTATGGATTAATTGGAGCAAACGGAGCTGGAAAAAGTACGTTTTTAAAATTACTATCTGGTGAGTTAGAAACTACTCATGGAGAAATAATTGTAACTAAGGGGGAACGTATTGCAATATTAAAACAAAATCACTATGAATATGATGAAGAAAGAATAATTGATACTGTCATTATGGGAAATAATAGACTTTATCAAATAATGAAAGAAAAAGAAGAATTATATTCACATACCAATTTCACTGATGAAGATGGCATAAAATTAGGTAATTTAGAAGCTGAATTTGCTGAAATGAATGGATGGGAAGCTGAAAGTGAAGCTGCAACTTTACTAAATAATTTAGGAGTACCTGAAGATCTACACTACTCTTTAATGAAAGAAATACCTAATAAAATGAAAGTTAAAGTTTTATTATCTCAAGCATTGTTCGGTAATCCTGATATTTTATTATTGGATGAACCCACAAATGATTTAGATATTGATGCTATTAATTGGTTAGAAGAATTTTTAATTAATTTTAATAATACTGTTATTGTTATCTCTCATGATCGACATTTTTTAAATAAAGTTTGTACTCATATTGTTGATATTGATTATGGCAAAATTAAACTATATATGGGAAATTATGATTTTTGGTATGAATCAAGTCAGTTAGCCCTTAAGCAAATGAAAGAATCGAACAAAAAGAAAGAAGAAAAAATTAAAGAATTACAAGCTTTTATTGCAAGATTTTCAGCTAATGCCTCTAAATCTAAACAAGCAACATCAAGAAAAAAGATTTTGGAAAAAATAGAATTAGAAGAAATTATCCCTTCATCTAGAAAATATCCTTTTATTGATTTTAAAATAGAACACCCTACTGGAAAAGAAATCTTAATGGTAACTAAATTAAACAAAACAATAGATGGGAAAAAAATACTAAATAATGTAAGTTTCACTGTTCAAAAAGGAGATAAAATTGCATTTATTGGTAATAATGACATTGCTAAAACAACTTTATTTAAAATCTTAATGGGAGAATTAGAACTCGATAGTGGTCATGTAACATGGGGAAAGACAGTAATCCCCGTATATTACCCTATTGACAATTCTAAATATTTTACAAAAGATGAAACAATTATGGAATGGATTAGTCACTTTTACAATATAGATGACGAAACCGTTTTACGTGGATTCTTAGGAAGAATGTTGTTTTCCGGCGATGATGTTTTTAAAAAAGTTCCTGTTTTGTCCGGTGGTGAAAAAGCAAGATGTATGTTTTCTAAATGTATGTTAGAAAATGGTAACTTTTTAATTCTTGATGAACCAACTAACCACTTAGACTTAGAGAGTATAACAGCTTTAAATAATGGATTAATAAAATATAATGGTGAACTTCTTTTCGCATCACACGATCATCAATTTACAGAAACTGTTGCTAATCGTATTATTGAATTAACTGATGATGGATTTATTGACAGAAAAACAACTTATGATAATTACTTAGAAGAAAAAGCTAAAAAAATTGTCCCTCAAAAATAAATAAACTTTTCTTAATAATTACATATAATATTTTGGAGGGATAATATATGTCTATGGATATTACTGTAAAGGAACTAAAGGAATTAATTCCTAAAGCAAAAATAATTGATATCCGTGATAATTACCAATTTAATCTAGGTAGTATTCCTACTTCTATAAATATTCCTATGAACTTTCTACTTACTAATCCCAGCACTTATTTAAATAAAGAAGATACATATTATATATACTGTGAGCATGGTTCTAATAGTAGAATTGTATGTAATAGCTTATCAAAACAAGGTTATAAAGTAATAAACGTGTTAGGTGGTTTTAGCGAATATAAACTAACATAAAATATAATAAAAAAATGGCAAAAAAATCTACATTAAAGTGTAGATTTTTTTAATACATTAAAAACCGTAATAATAAAATAGTTATACTATAATTAGTCAAATTAATTTTTATTTAATTATATATGGATTACTCATTGTTCCATTTTGGTTAGTAAAAGTTATTTCTACATTAGGATTAAGATTGATAACAGGTCTAACAGCAAAATTACGTAAATTGGGTGTATAAAAGCTAAGGATTACGCCAGCATACCAATCACGTGCTAAAGTTGTTGGTAGGAAATAGTTTGGAGTCATTGTCCAAAAAGTAACTCCTGTATTTAAATAATAATTTATATTACTCACTTGATATACTCCTCCTGCATATGAAGTTTCATCAGCTGTTATCAGTCCTACTTTATATTTAGAAGCATTATTACCTTTAATATTATTAACAGTAAATAAATCGCGCGATGAATTTGGGCACATAAATTGAGGAAACATATCGTTATGACGATATAATCTTTCTGCTGAATCGTAATTTGTTGATATAAATCCAGCCCCTTCTCCAGTTGATAAACTTCGATCATTACAAAAACCTGTATCGGCAATATACTGATCATATTGTAATAAATGGTCTTGATACCAATTTTCTAAATAAACTTTAATATCAGAATCTACTTCATTCGTATGAGCTTCTTCATAACTCGTGGACCAGTATCCTGCATGTATTTCTCCTTCATCTAGAGTATATCTGTTGCCATTTTGTCCAACTTTGTTTAATGTAAACATAATAGCACAAGTTATTCTTTGATGATCAAAACATGTATAGTAATTATAATAGTCAGAGATGTAATATCCGTCTACTATTGGTTCATTTAAAGTATACAATCCTGTTTTAGTATCAAAAGAATAAGATTGTGACATCTTTACGGTTTCTGTTGTACTTGTCCATGCCCCATTGAAATAAGCGTAATTATCTTTATAAATAGTAGGTTTACCATACATGTAACCTACAAAAGCATTATCACCACTCATTGAATTAAAAGGACTATTTCCTATGGCTGTATCTTCACCAGTTGCATTTGCTGTTTCCCCTTGATATATAAGCCTTATACTTCCATCTTCATTAATACGAATTATTCTCCAGTAGTAACCTCCAAAATAAACATAATTATTTTTAACATCTCCTCTAAAATAATATGTTATTCTATTATCTTCTGTATTCTTACTCGTATAATATAACCCTTTCCCATTACTATCACTACTTATCTT
>CANQDV010000063.1 GCA_947593955.1 uncultured Bacilli bacterium
ATGACATCAAGTGCCATAACTTCATTTTTTTGACTAAGTAATGTAGCAAGTGATAACCCTACATAACCTGTTCCTGCAACTGCTATTTTCATAATTCCTCCATTATTTCTTATTTTTAATTTTTGATGTTTTAATTTCATTTTCAATATTTAAAAGATTTTTTCCCTCCCATTGATTCAAAACATTTTCTGGTTTTAGTCTCATAGAACCTGCTGTAGGAATAAAAGTTAACTCTGAAATATAAACTTTGCCATTTACATCATAAAAATCTACTCTTACGAACGGAAAGTCCTTGCTCAATTCTTTGGATAAATCCTTCATATGTTCGAAATTTTTGGGTTTATTAATTTTTTTAGCATAGTGAGGATGATTACCTAAAGTATAGTTCAAATGAACAAAATCCATATCAAAGTAATCTAAACATTCAGTATAATGTTCATCATCACCTTTATCATAAATATTATTTTCAATATACATGCTAAGTGGTTTTCCGTTAAAACAATAAAATTTATAGGTTTGAACATTTCCTAAATATTCTTCAATTATTATTTTCCTTTTAATATGCTTATACTGAATCTCAGCAGATAATTTCTAATAATCAATAGACATCCAATTATTTAATTTATTAATAATATCATTTTTATCAATTTTTGCTTTGTCTGTTACAATTATGTTAAAGCCACAGCCATGATTGCATTTTATGACAAATGATTTTGGTAATGCTTCAAAGTCAATATTTTCTGCATTATCATAAACACCATATAATTTTAATAAAAGCTCAGTTAACTTTTTTTCTTTTAAGTATTCTCTAATTCTATATTTGTCAACGCATTTTGTAATTTGTAATAAGTTCATTATTATTATAAGTATTTAATTTGAACCATAATATTTTTTCATTAAATGTTTTTGGATTATTCAAATCTAGTTTTTTACCAAAGCTAAATCGATATGATATTTTTGTTTCTAAAGTTGGTGAAATTAATGTAAGATTTTTTTTGATTTTACTTTTAATCAGTTTTGTTATTTTCATTATTAAACTACCTTCCTTTTTGTACAATGTAATAAATATTTTTTCTTTAAAAATGAAATAAATTCATTAGCAAAATTTTCTTTTAATATAATTAACATCAAACTATAGATTGCACACCCTAAAATTGCAATAATGCTTGTATTAATTATACTTGATGTCCATCCAATTGTTATAGATTTTACAACAATTCCCATAATGATAGATGCTATGAGATATTTTTTAGTCGACAATAATATTTTTCTGATATCTAATTCTTTTCTTATAAAAATGAACTGAATTATCATTCCACAAAATTCTGCTATTACTGAAGATATTGTAGCGCCAATAGCTAAAAAATGTGGAATTAATAAAAAGTTTAAAGTTACGTTGATAATGGCACTTAATATAACAGCAATTGTATATTTATTGTGTTTAGAAGTAGGAACTAAATATTGCACTCCAATTACATTAGAAACGCCAACAAAAATCGTTATAGGGCTAAATAATTTTATTAAATATTTTACTTTGTCATATCCTTTACCATAAAACCAAGGTACAAAATTATTAGCCGAGATAATTAGACCTACCATAATAGGAAAACCTAACAACCAAATAAAATTAAAACTTTTATAAATTTTATTTTTTATTTCTTCTGTTTTACCTTTAGAATATATATTTGCAATTCTTGTAGAAACTACTATTCCTATAGTAGTTACTACAGTTGTTCCAAGTCTTACTATTTTACTTGCTTGCTCGTAAAAACCCACTTCACTTTTATCAAAAATCATTGCTCCAAGCATCACTTTATCTAATACAGTATATATTTGTATAGCTATTTGAGGTAGTAATAGCATTATGGCAGGTTTAATGTGCTTATTTATTTCTAGCTTTGTATTTATTTTACATAAATATTTTTTAATGCCTATAAAAAATGAAATATTCCCAAAAAAGGTAGACATTACAACTATAACGAAATATTTCCATAAATCATTATTATTTTTAACAACTATAAATATTAAAATTGTTAGCAATATTTTTATTATAGAATTTCTTAACACTACTTTTTTAAATTCTTCTAAACCTTGAAAAAACCAACTAATATCAAAAATATTAGAAATAATTTCAATTAATAAAATTTTATAATACAATGAATACTTATTATGAAGTATAAATGAAAAGCAATATACAAAAATAGATATTAATGTTGTTATAGTTTTTAAAATGAATATTTCTAAGAAAACTTTAGTTCGCTTTTCAGCATTATCTTGTACATAGGCTATTTCTCTTTTTGCATATGTTGATATTCCTAAGCTACCAAATAATATAAAATAAGTAACTACTGAATAAGTGTAGCTATAAATTCCAATGTTTTCCGCACCCATAACTCTTGATAGATATGGAGTAGAAATCAAAGGAATTATCATTATAAATATTTGATATATGAGATTATATATATAATTTTTCTTAATACTTTTATCCATTAACTTTCCTCTTTCCAAACATTTGATGTGCTTGTATTAATATAATTTAAAAGATTTGTTGCAGAATTTATAACATTTTTATAATAAAAAATATGTCTTTTTTTCCAGTCTTTGATTATAAATTTTGTAGACTGTGATTCTTTATGAATTATTTTTAAATCTGGTATATACATTAATTTTAAATTATCTCTTTCAGCAATATATCTTAGTGATACTTCTTCGAAATATAAAAAAGTACCATTATATAATCCATCATATTTATTTATGTATGTTCTAGAAAAAATAAGAGCTGCTCCATGTAATTGAACTTTTTCTTCAATGCAATTTGAAATTATATTATTATAATTAATTTTTCTTTTTTTCTTCATTTTTTTTAAAAATCTATCTATTACTTCGTAAGGTATTCCTAAATTTAAACTGCAAATATCTATCTTTTTCTTCATAATTTTTATTGTTTTTTTAATATCTTTTACATTAAAAACCGATGGTATAGTAGGGTTACTATGTATTCCATTAGGTAACAATATATCAATTCCACATACATCAAACTTATATTTATTATAAATTTCTATTAATTTCTCACAAAAATTATTTTGATATATAACAGTATCACTGTTAATCATAACAATAAAGTCAGTTTTTAAGTTATCTTTTATAAATTTAAAACCTATGTTGTTTCCTTTAGCAAATCCTAAATTTTCTTTATTTATAATTATGCAAATATTTTTAATCTTTTTATATTTTCTTTTTAATTCTTCACCAGTATTATCATTTGATCCATTATCTACAATAACTATTTGATAATTTTTATACTTTATATTTTTTAAGATTGATTCAACACATTCTACTGTTTGAATTATATTTTTATAATGTAATATAAGGAATGAAATCATTTTCTTTTTCATTTATAAATTCACCTCCAAACTTCTATTATCATTTTTAATAATTATGCCTAAAATAATTGCTAAACTAGTAGTAGTAGAAATCGAAAAAATATTTTCTGAAATTGTAGAAATATATAAATAGATAATTATACAAAAGGCAGTGAAATATTTATATTTATCATTTTTTATTTCACTTACTTCTAAAAATAGAAAAATCAAGTACGATATATAACATAAAAAACCTATAAACCCAAATTGACCTATAATAGCTGGCCAAAAAGAATCTGTTATAAAATGGTGTGAATTTTTTCCTAAACCATAAGTTTTTGTCAAATCATACATGTAATAAATAATTGAATAATTATCGGCTGACGCTTGAGTACCATAAGTTGCATATCCAGCTCCTAGGGGAAAATGGTCTTTTGCAATTTCAATAGATTTATTAAGTAAAACATTTCTGGCAGTTTCTGAACTAAAATAAAATGATAATTGATTAAAAGCAATAATAATTAATACAAGGGCAATTACAAATTGTTTCCCAACATTAATATGTTTGTTCTTTTTGATAATATAGTAAATAAGAAAAATAAATATTGCACAAAATGCTAATGTTCGAGTACGCATCGTTAAAAGTAGTACAATTAAACACATAAAAATATATTTTCTATTTTTTTTCATATTTTTTTCATTTGTAACCAAGCATAAAGTCATTAATAGAAAAAATATGGTAGTTGATAAATATGATGAAAAACCATACATAAGATTAACTGATTTGATTCCTAAAAAATATCTTGTAGCATAATTTACATCATAAATATTAAAAATAATATCTAAAAGAGAAAGAATAAAAAAGAATAAACTTAATATTTTACAATGAAAATTAATTTTCATTTCATATTTTTTATTTCCAATTATATTTTTAAATGTAAAGAATGATCCAAAAAATACTATGACAAATTTATTTGTAGAAATAAAATCGTGTAGTACAAAATTTACTGGTTGATATTTATAAAATATACTAGATAATATACCAATGAAATTTAAGATTAGAAATGAAATACAAATTAATTTTTCTTTATTTGTTAATTTTTTATTTTCTTTTTTACTACTTAGTAAATTAAAGAATATAAATAATATAAAAAAAATTGTTAATACTTCATCAGTATATTTAAATATATGATAAGTATTTTCTAAAGGAATTTGAAAAATTAAAAGATAAAAGCAAATTATGAAAAAAATATATTTTAGATTAATTTTTATAGATGAATTATTTCTTTGCCTATAAAGTAAATTTTCTTTTTCCATCTGACTTCATTCCTCTCATTTGCTAATTTTTTTGAATTCATTTATCTATTTTTTCTTCATATACTTTGATAAATTTATAAACAAGTTTATTCCATGTATAGTGATTTTTAATTGTTTGTTCTGCGTTTATACCGGTTTTTTTATCATTTAAATTTGTGACAATTATGTTTGACCATTCACTTATATCAAGATTTGAAGTCAAATATCCATTTACTTCATTTTTTATTATAGTAGTAGAACCACCATTCATTGTGGTTATGACTTTACAACCAAAATACATAGCTTCTAGTAAAACCATGCCAAATATTTCATAACTAGTTGGTAGTAAAAAATAATCAACATTCTCATATAAATGATGTAAATATATTTGTTCACATTGCTTAAGCCAAATTATGTTATTTCCTAAACATTTACTTTTAATATAATTACTAAAAGCATTTAAATACTTTTCAGTACCATTACCAACAATGTATAACTTTACTTTGAAATTTTGATTTTTTAAGTTTTCAACTAAATCAATTAAGAAATAAGGATTTCTTCTTTTTTCTATTTTACCTATATATAATAATTTGATATTTGAATCATCCTTGTAAATACTTTCTAAAATTGGATATTTGCATTCATTAGAACCATTTAATGATTCTGTATCTAATCCCACACCTGCAATAGTTATGTTCTCATTACTTAAATGTTTGTTTATCAAAAAATCTTTAGCTAATACACTTTTTACAATAAACTTTGTATTATATTTTTTATATCTTCTCACAAAAAACAAATCAAAAATAAAGCATATTAAATTATATTTAAAATTAAATTTAGAGTAGTATGGTCCATGGTAGATAACTAATTTATCCTTAAATTTTTTTGCAAAATGCCAAGACATTATTTGATTATATTCACAACATTGTATTACATCATATTTTTCAATGAGACTATTTACATCTTTAAACCAAACGTTTTTTAATATACTTAATCCTTTTTTGTAAAACACAGAAATTTCAGTATCATCTATATTAATTTTTTTTATCTCTTCATTATCTTTAGTCCAAAATAATAAATCTACTTCATGTCCTTTTCTAGTTAAGGCTCTTGCTAATCCTAGCTCTTGTAAATTGTAAGTAATTTTTTTTAAATTGCTAGTTACTGGAAAATTTCTAATTATAAGTATTTTCATAAAAATTTATTCCTTTCTTTAGCTAAAAATTGTCATAAATTTGAATAAATTAATGATTATTCATTTGATATTCAATATCTGCATCAACTATTTCTTCACCAGTTCTATTTTTAAGTTGTTCTTTTGAAGCTTCAGATAATCCATTATTTACAATACAATTCATATCACAGGTTGAACATGCATCTAATTCTTCTTTTGTTACTTTACCATCCCTAAAGTCTCTAACTATTTTATTTTCATACATAGAATATTTTTCTTTTTTAAAGAATCTTAAGAATTTATGCTTAATAACCCACCAAGCTGGTACCCAAATATATTTGTGCATAGCTGGAGATACAGAACCAATCATCCAACATTGTCTATCACAATGTCTAACTTTATTTCTAACTTTTTCTGCTTGCTTAGAATTCCATAATTCATTCCAAGATTGTTCATTTAAATTTCCCATTACTTCCTTATCTTTTGTTCCATTACAAGGCATTACATCTCCATATGGATCAATGAAGAATGTATCAAATGCCATATCACATGGAAGTAATCTTTTTTGACCATAAATATAATTTATTAATCCATGATTAAAGTAAGCTCTAAACCATTTTTTAGGTGAATTAGAATTTAAAAGTTCATTAATTAATTTTTCAAATTCTTTAGCAACCATTGGTCTATCATGAATAATATTTTTAGCTTCTACGAAATAGAA
>CANQDV010000064.1 GCA_947593955.1 uncultured Bacilli bacterium
AAATATCAAGATAATTAACATAAAAAGTAGAACGATTTATTTTAGCAAGTTTGCAAATATCAGTAACAGATATTTCAGTTATTTCTTTTGTTTGTAATAAATTTATAAATACTTTACTTATTTTATCTCTTGTTTCTTTTCTTCTTTTATTATTTGGTGTATTCATATATTCACTCCTTTTAATTGGACAAATGTCTATAAATTGTTGATTGTTTTTCGCTTTTAAAAAGATTATACTCAAATTGTAATAAAAAGACAAGTGTCTAGTTATTGAAAGGAAGTGATTATATGTCCAAAATTGTAGATGCTAATAAGAAAATTGAAAATGCTGTTGTTGGTGGTTACAAAAAAATTGAGAACACAGTTGTTGGTGGCTACAAGAAAGTTGAAGATAAATTCGTTGATGCTTTCTTAAAAAAAGATGATGAAACAATAGAAGAAGCAAAAGCAAGATTACAAAAAGAACAAGAAGAAATACAAAAAAAATATTAAAGGAAAATTAAGTAAATAAAGCTATATGGAGGTAAGAAAATGAAAAAAGAAACTTTATTAGAAATTATTTTAGGAACTATTGGTGGTTTAGTATTTGCAATAGGTTTGACGATGTGCTTAATACCTGAATGGGATTTATTTAAAGCGGGTGTTGTAGTAGCAGTTTTAGGATTTATTGTTCTACTTTGCATTATTCCAATATATAAAAATAATCATCCCAAAAAAGAACACGCACCTATAAATTGGGGAATAGTAATTACTTGGTTAGTAGGAGTAGTTGGAGCATTAGTAATGGGATTTGGTATGAGCAAAGTTATGGTTGGAGATCCATCCAAAACGGATTTGCTAATTGGAATTACGACAGGTATTGTTGGTTTACTTGTATGCGTCTTTAATTATCCAATATATTCTTATTTGAAAAATAACAAAGATTAGTTATTTACTTGGAAGAATATTCTTCCTTTTTCTTTTGATGATATAATTATATATAGTTAGAGGTGTTATATGAAAAAAATATTAAACAAATTATTTGTTCCTAATAAAATAATTGGATTTATTCTATTTAATTTGGCTTTTAATTTGCTTATTTATGTTTTTAGTTTCCACTTAGAAAATACCCCTCTTGCTTATATAAGTTATCTTTTATCTACTTATGCCTTAATTATTTTTTGTATTTGGTTTTATAAAATATGTGAATTTAGTAATCATGCTATAAAGAGGTCTAAACCTTATGTGTTGTATAAAGAGCATGAACTTTTAATAACAAAATTTAGTCTAACATTTGCTACTTTACTTCATTTTGTGTATGGCATCTTTAAATTAGGAACAGGAATATATTATATGTCTTGGTGGTTTATTACTTTAGCAGTATATTATTTACTGTTATGTTTAATGAAATTATCTATTGTCAAAGAAATAAAAAATGAAATAGGGATTCGTTTAAAAAAAGAATATAAAAAATTAAAATCAACTGGTATAATTTTATTATTTTTAAACTTAATATTAACTGGCATGATTGTTTTAATAATTAGGCAAAATAGGGAAGTAACTTATGCAGGATTTATTATTTATATAATAGCTATGTATGATTTTTATTTAATAATAAGTGCTATTGTAAATGTAATTAAATATAGAAAAAATCACAGTCCTCTTTTGGCAGCTAGTAAATGTATTAGTTTAACTGTTGCTATGATTTCAATGATTTCACTAGAAGTAGCTATGATTAATAGATTTGGTGATAATGAGGACAGTTTTAAATTAATAACTGTTGCTCTTACTGGTTTTGGTATTGTTGTTATTAATTCAATTATGTCTATATACATGATATATAAATCTAATAAATACTTAAAAAATAATAAATCTTAACTTATTCCTAATATTGATAAATAATCTTAAAGAAATTTTTCTTTTAATGTAAAATAGAGCATATTTTTATTGATCAATAAAAATATGCTTTAATTTTAAACTCTAAGAATTTATAAATTTTCATTTTTTTAATAGTAATAATAGTTTTCAGAATAAGTTTGATATGGTTGTTGGTATGAATATGGAATAGGATAAGGTACTGGATATGGTTGAGGAATAGCAGGACCGTAATAATTAGGTCTATTTGTTATAAGACTTCCAGTAATACCACCTAATACAAATGGGACGATAAATCCACCTCCAAAGCGATTATCGTTACCAAAATTTTTCCTCGGTATATTACGTCCATAATTGGGCATATTATAATTTGAATACATAAGATATCCTCCTTCAAAATATTTTATGTTTTAATCAAATAAGGGTGAAAATTATGGAAGAAAAAATTAAAAAATTAGCTAATACTATTGTAAATTATTCTTTAAAAGTTAGAGAACATGATAAAGTATTAATTACATATCAATCTATAGAATCAAGGGATTTAGTCATGGCTTTAATAAAAGAAATAAATAATAATAAAGGTGTTGTTTTTACTAATTATGTCGATCCTTTTCTTAGTAATACTTTAAAAGAACATTCAACTGAAGAAAGAATTGAATTAATAAAGAAGTATCAAAAATTTGAATTGGATCATTTTGATAGTTTTATTAATATTAAATATAATTTAAACGATTATGAGACTAAAAATATTTCGCCAGATATAAGAAAATCTATCAATAATAAAACATATGCTATTCATAATAAAATGGTTAATGATAGAAAATGGGTTTTGCTTAACTACCCATCTTTCGTTGATAGTTTCAAAGCAAAGATGAAATATGAAGATTTTAAAAATTTTGCTTTTGATGTTATGACGATTGATTATAAGAAAATGATGAATGATATAAAGCCATTAAAACAATTGATGGAAAAAACAGATAAGGTAAGAATTATTGGTAAAGAAACAGACATTACATTTTCCATAAAAGGAATGCCAGTTATACCTTGTGTAGGTGAAAGTAATATACCTGATGGTGAAATATATACAGCACCTCTTAAAACAAGTGTCAATGGTATTATAACTTATAATACTACTAGCACATATAATGGAGAAGTATTTAGTAATATCAAGCTAGAATTTAAGAATGGAAAAATAATAAATGCTAGTTGTGATGATAAAGAAAAGAATGCTAAACTTAATGAAATATTTAATACAGATAAAGGTAGTAGATATATAGGGGAATTTTCATTAGGACTTAATCCTAAAATAGTAAATCCGATGGGGGATATTTTATATGATGAAAAAATAATTGGAAGTATTCATTTTACTCCTGGGGCTGCTTATAAAGATTGTTATAATGGTAATAATTCTACTGTACACTGGGATTTAGTATTAATTGGAAGGAAAGAATATGGTGGAGGAGAACTATATTTTGATGATAAATTAATAAGAAAAGATGGACTATTTGTTTTAGAAGAATTAAAACATTTAAATTATGATTTACAATAACCGAAAGGTTATTTTTTTGATGTTAATGAAATATTATAAAATTAAAATTAAATCTTAAAAAATAATATACTTTAATTCTTTTTTATGTTACACTATTAATAGTATATAGTAGGCGGTGTCCATAATATGAATATGAAAAAAAAAGGAATAATTAATAAAATAAAAGATAATAGAGGATTCACTTTTGTAGAACTTATGGCTGTAATTGCCGTTTTAGGTATTCTTATTGGTATTGCTGTTCCGGGAATATCTAAATTATTAGCTAATTTTAGAATTAACTATTATAAAAAATTAGAAGGAACGGTTACTCAAGCAGCTAAAGATTTTTATCAAGATAATCTTTTATATCGACCTAATGATGTATTAAAGGCGGATCATGTAGAAGCTAATACAACATTAGTTACTAAAAATTATATTGATGAAGTAAAAGATTATAGAGGTAAAACTTGTAATGGTACTTATACTGTAGTAATAAGTAAAGGTAATGGAGAATATATTTATCAAACGTGTTTAAAATGTAGAGATGATAATTACGAAACAGAGAGTAAATATTGTGATCCCGCTTGGTTAAATAATGAAAATATTAGTTATGAATTTGGCAATACAAGGGGATTTTATATTTACTATAATACGCCAAGAGAAAAAGTAAGAGAAAAATTAAAAACAGGATTAAATGCTATTAAAAGAAATGCTTCAGGTCAAGAATTAGAAATAGTAGCTATTGGTGATGAAAATAGTACTGTATTACCTAATAATATTAATGAATTAAATACAACACCTTTTTTTGATGAAACTAATAGAAAAGAATTCATACTTAATTATACTTCTAATAATGAAAATAAAGAACTTTTAGCTATTGTATATAAACATAAAGCACCTAAGGTCACAATAAGTGACTCTAATGGGCATAATTATGATGGTACTTGGGCTGATAAAGTAATTATAAAACTAGAAATCAATGATAATTTCTTTAAAGAAACAAATACAACTTTGAAGAATTATGAATGGAATATTAATGGCTCTTGGGAAAAAGTAACTTGTACTATGTTAGCGGGTACAACTTGTACTATTGCCACATCTGATGATATGAATAACAATGTCAGATTTAGATTTGTTACTAATGAGGGAAATATAAGTGATGAGAGTAGCGATTATTATATTAAAATTGATAATTCTAAACCTAAAGTAACAATTGATCCTAATGGTGGATCGACAACTATGTTATATGGAAGTAATGATGCAACTTTACATGCCAATGTTACTATAACAGATGAAGGTCGAAGTGGCATGGCTTTTATGGGGTACGCTTTAAATTCTAATCAAACATTAGAACCAAGCGACTATCATGAATTTACTTCAATGGAATATGAGTTAATTGAAAATATTTCATCAGGAGTAACCTTTATTTGGATAAAAGCAGTAGATAATGCTGGTAATACTTCGACGGAAGTTTTTCCTTCAAAAGAATTTAGAATGAATTATGAAATATTATTTGATGCTAATGGAGGAACCGGGGAACCAGATACGCAATATAAAGTTTATGGACAGCCATTAATTTTGCCATCTTCTACTCCAACTAAATCAGGAGTAACGTTTGGTGGATGGTCAACTTCCTCTGATGCATTAGTAAAAGATTATGATGCATCCGGCAAATATACTGCCAATGAACCAGCTAAATTATATGCGGTTTGGAATAAAAAAATTACAGTTAACTTTGATGCTAATGGTGGAACTGTACAGCAAAGTTCTAAAGAAGTAGTATTAAATGAACAATATGGAGAATTACCAATACCAGTACGAAATGGTTATACATTTATCGGATGGTATACAGATAAGACAGATGGAACTCAAGTAGTAGATACGACAAAAGTTACAAATGCGAGTGAGCATACATTATATGCCCATTGGGGACAAAATGTAACCAAAGTAACAGTAAGCTTTGATGGAAATGGAATAAGTATAAATGAGCCATCGAAAGAAGTTATAGTTGGTCAAGCCTATGGAACACTACCAACACCAACAGATGATAATTATGTTTTTGTGGGATGGTATACAGGAAAGACAGATGGAACTAAAGTAACAGATACAACGACGGTTACCAATTCAAGTAATCATACGTTATACGCAAGATGGCAAGGGAAAGAAATGACAGTAACATTTGATGCCAATGGAGGATTAGGTGTATCTAAGGCATCTAAGACTGTAACGTACGGAGGAACATATGGAGAGTTAGCCACTGCAACAAATGCAAGCAACTATAAATTTTTGGGATGGTACACTGAGCGCAGTGGAGGAAGTAAAGTTGTTAGTACAACTCCTGTAACAAAAAATAGTGATCATACACTATATGCTCATTGGGAAGAAATTATAACCAAAGTAACAGTAAGTTTTGATGGAAATGGAGTTCAAATAAATGAGCCATCGAAAGAAGTTATAGTTGGCCAAGCCTATGGAACACTACCAACACCAACAGATAGTAATTACGTCTTTGTGGGATGGTATACAGGAAAGACAGATGGAACTAAAGTAACAGATACAACGACGGTTACCAATTCAAGTAATCATACGTTATACGCAAGATGGCAAGGGAAAGAAATGACAGTAACATTTGATGCCAATGGAGGATTAAGTGTATCTAAGAAATCCAAGACAGTAAC
>CANQDV010000065.1 GCA_947593955.1 uncultured Bacilli bacterium
AAACGTGCTAAATGCACAATAAAAAGTGTGCTAAATGCACAGTGACTTTATTTGATGAAATGTAGTATTAAAAAAATATTTTATAAATTATAAAAAACTAAAGACTTTTTATTAGAAATTTGATACTATTTTAATAGAGGTTATGAGTTTATATGAAAAGAAGTGTTGTTTTATTTTTAATTATATTGATTTTTTATCCTGTTGTGGTAAAAGCAAATATTGTATGTAATGATGGTACAACTAGTCCTAGTTGTAGTACTTGTCATAAAGGATGTTGTTCAAAACACGGTGGCTGTTCCAGTAGTTCTAGTAACGGTTCGTCAAGTTCTAATGAAAATAGTAGTTCTTCTTCTGGTTCATCAAGTTCAATAAATAATGAACCTGTTATACCAGAAGTTGTTAAAAGTGATGATACATCTTTAAAAAAAGTAACAATTGATGAAGAAGATATTCCTCTTATGGATAATATGGCTTATATTACCACTAAAGAAAATGTAATGATATTAGTAATTGCTAATGACTCTAAAGCAACTTTAGATTATGAAAAAAATCCAAATTTAACTATTGGGGAAAATGTTATTAATATTAAAGTCACAGCTGAAAATGGCAATGTGAAAAATTATAAATTAAGTATAACGAGAGAAAAAATATTAAGTGATAATAAAAATGTTAAAGTTTTTGTAAATAATAAAGAAGTAATTTTTAATTTATTTAAAAGTGATATAATTAATATTGCTAATGATAAAGAAAATTTAGATATTACTTATGAATTAGAAGATTCTAATGCTCATATTGAAATTATTGGTAATGAAAATTTGCAAATTGGAAAAAATGAAATAATTATAAGAGTTACAGCTGAAAATGGTGAATCTCAAGATTACCTATTAGTTGTTGAAAAAGAAGATATAAAAGAAGAAAAGAAAGAAGAAACTCAAGTTCAAGATGAGATTCAAAATGATAATGATGCTACAATTATTGACTCTATTTTAGGTACTGCTTTTTTAGGTGGAATATCATATTTAATTTATAAAAAAGTAAAGAAAAAATAAATTTGACACTTAAGAAAGTATTATTAAATATATGAAAGAATGGGAAGAAATGGGATGAAAAAAATAATATAGATTATATTTAAAAAAATTTAGGAGTGATTAAAAATGGATGAAATATTAATTTTTAGAATTGGAATAGAAGGGTTAGAAAATAAAATATGGAGAGAAATAGAAATACCTTGTAGAAGAACAGTAGCAGATCTTGCATATACTATACTTGCCTCATTTAATTCACTTGCATATCATTTATATGACATTGAATATAAAGATTATTTATTTGATTGCTGGGTTTGTCCAACAGAAGATCCTGACTTTGATGATTTATCTAATGCTGTTGTAACAAAATTAAGTGAATTGAAATTAAAAAAGAATGAAACTATGAAAATGAAATATGATACTGGATCTACAACTACTTTCAATATCTTATATTTAGGTTCAAGAAAATTAAAAAACTATAAAGAACAAGATTTTTATCCAATAGTAGTTAATGGTGAAGGTTTAGGAATGCTTGATGATATTTGTGATTTTGAATTAAAAGATATAGTTGATGATATAGATAAATTGGGCTATTCTAATCATCACTTTACTCCAGGATATGAAACAAGTAGAAAATATGATTATAGAAAATATAATATTAAAAAGGATAATAGAGAACTAAAAGGGAAAATATTAACAATTAAAAATGGTTATGAAGTGGGAGATTAACATTTAGGAAGTGCTATGAATAAAAAAGATTTATATAAATTATTAGAAGAATTATGCGAAAAAAGTTCAAAAGAAGAAATTAAAAAATTTTTATTTAGTGTAATTGAAAAATTATCAGATAGTCAAAATAATGAAATAATAGAGCTTATTAACGAAAATTTTAAAGATGAAATGCAGAACATTAATATAGATGATTTGGATAAAACAATAGAAAAAATTGAAGCACAGTTTGATTTAATTAATGATGGTCAATTACAATTTCATTGTGAAACTTATGAAACTGGTGATTATGACTGCTTTGGTGATGATTACGAAACAAGTTATTATGATTATGAAAATATTAGTAGTATTATATTAAATACTTATAATTTAGCATCTATATTAATTACAAAAAATGATTATAGAAATGCAAAAAAAATTCTTGATTTAATTGTTCTTACTAATTATTTTATTTTAGAAGATGATAGTAATGATATTTCGACTTATGAAATAGATGATATTATATCTTTTGGATTGGTTGATATAGATATAAATAAAATATGTTTAACTTTATTATTTATTACCATATTAATTAGCGATAATAAACTTGAAGAAATATATAATTATTATTATAAATTATATGTTTTTAGAAATATTAAACTTGAAGATTCTTTTAGTTTAGGATTAGAAAAAATTAAAGACTTAGATATATTTTTGCAAAATTGGATACAATTTTTATCTCAAAAAAATGATGATATTTCTTTTAACTTATTAATTAATTATTTAGAATATAGTAATTTTGATAACTATAAAAAAGTGTTAGAAATGAATAAGATAACACATCCCAAGTTATGTATATTTATATTGAAAAAAATATATGATCTAAAAAAATACAAAGAAGTTATTGAAATAGGTGAAAGTATAATTAATGATGTGGATGATAGTATAAGAAGAGATATTGCGTTACTTATAGCGGAGTCTTATAAAAAATTTGATTCGGATTTTGACATTAGTGAATTGTTATACATAGCATTTGAATCTAGTCATAATGAATCTGATTTAATAAGGATTATAAATAATGATTATTTAGCAAAATATAAAGAAGAAATAGATATTATAAAAGAAGATCCATATAAGAACTTAAATGGTAATGCTATAGTATTGTTTAGTTATTTTTTAGGAGAATTTGATGTTTTTTTAAATTTTTTTAAAGATAATCAAAATTACTTAGGTTGGACATACTCAAATATGAATACTTATGTGGAATTAATGTTATTCTTATTGTGTGATTGGAATGAAACTGAAATAAAAAAGAAACTAGCTAGTTTAATATGCTTTGATATAGGAATAAAAGATGATTATAATCTTTATAATGCCGATGAAAAAGAAATCGAGGATTTTAAAATTCTTAATGTTTGGAAAAAACATTTTACTATTTCTGATAAAATAAGACAGGATTATATTAGCTGGTTAGAAGAAGCAATTGCCAAACGAGTAGATGCGATTGTGTATAATCAACATCGTGGTTCTTATCATAAAGCAGCTTTTTTAGTTTGTATTTTAGATGAGTGTTTAGAAAATTTAAATATTAAAAATAAAGGAGATATTATTGAATTTTATGAAAAAAAATATTTAAAATATAATGCATTTAGAAAAGAAATTAATAAATTGAAGATATCAAAAATACAAACAAATATGAGTAAAAAATAAAATTATAATTATACTATGTAAAAATAAAATAGATAACCAAAATAGATTTTTATCATACTTTATGATAGAAGGAATATTTTTAGCAAAGAAAATTGTTATTGATGCTGGACTTTGAAGAATCGTTTTGTGCCAAAAAATTAAATGACTATAAGTGGCTAGTAATATATAAATTGAAGATGATTGTATTCTTTTTTAGATTAGAAAAATGATTTGATAAAGAAAAAAATTTATATGATACAAAGTTTTTATTATAATACGGAAAAGAATAAAAATTATAGTATAATACTATTATAAAGGGAGATAATTATGGTTTATAAGGGAAAATTTTATTTTGATAGGAAATATCATCCTGGAGAGTGTGAAGTAGATGAAGATAATCATATATATTTAACTATTAATGAAAGTGATATAAATGGTTATAAGGAGAAAATAATTGGTGATGCAAGTAATAAACAGTTAACTTTATATAGTTGTAGATTGATTGAAAATGGAATTGGTTATTATAAATATCAAGTTTCTTATATGGTTAAAAACTTTATAAATGTAAAATATAAAAATGTTGATCTTAACAAGCATATACAAGATTTTAGATTTACTTTTGAACCACTATGTGAATGGCTTGGATTTAATACTATCGAAAAAAAGGATGATGAAATAAAGTTTAATATTCCTAATGCTGTTAATTTATATAATAATAATGGATTGAATATTACAATAAAATATTTTGAAGAAGATAGTTTTGTGGATAAAAATATTATAAAAAATATTGAAGTTATACCATATATTTGCATTAGTTCTGATAAAGTTATGAGTATTAAAAAAATTACGATTTATGTTCAACTAATAACAAAATTTTTTGCAATTTTGATGGGATATAGTGGTAAAGTAAAAAAAATTTTATTTCATAAAATGTATCAAGGAATGAACCTTATGGGAAATCTTGAAGATGAATTAGTAATAAATATAGATTTTACCAATTGTTATGATGTAAGAAAGGGATACCCAATGTTTAATTTAAGAACATACTTTAAAGATTTATCTGATGATATTAGTGATATGTTTAATAAATGGTTTTCTTTATATTTTGATAAAAAATATAAAGAAGCAATTCTTTTTTATTTTAGTCCATATGGAGATCGTACAATTGAAGGTGAATTTTTAACTTTAATGAAATGTTTAGAAAAAGTTAGTATAGCTGAAGAAAATAAATTAGAAAAGCAAAATAAAAATAGGGTATTTAATAAAATTTTAAATGATTTTTATAAAAAACATAAGGAAGAACTGGAAAAAGAATTAAAGAATAATAACTTTAAAAGAGAATATATAAAAAACATTGAAAAAATACATGAAGATATTGCTAATGCTATTGTTTATAAATATGATAATAGGATAACTTTATCTAAAAGAATAAAAGATGCAGACAAAAACCTTATTTTGAAAGAAACCTTTAATATTAAACATTGCACAAGAAAAAATGATAATTACAGTGTATATGATTATTTAGCAAATACAAGAAATTATTACACTCATCTAGATAACAGCGAATATATTATTAAGGATGAATATATTCCTTGTTATTGTAGAAAATTAGAAAAATTATTTGTTAATAAATTGTTAAATTTTATAATAAATGATAAAGAATATTTAAAAGAAAGACTAAATATTGATAGATATTTGACAATTTATGATTATAAGGATATATAAAAAATTTTACTAACTAAAGAAAATAGATTTTTTGTATAATTAAATGTATTTTATTATAAATAAATGATTTTGATTTAGGGTTATTAAATATATTAAAATTGTCTTTATGACAATCTAATTTTAAAACATTTTTTTTAAATAAATTGTTTAATTAACCATTAGATAGACAAGCTACAACAAAAAATAGAATACGATTTATTGATTTAAAAATACCATTTCCATCATTATAAATTCTAGAAATGAATTATTATTAAATCTCCTATACTAAAAAGAAAATTGTTTTAATATCAGAACCAAAATAGACTTTTATCATACTTTATGATAGGAGGAATATTTTATGGCAAAGAAAATCGTTATTGATGCTGGACATGGTGGAAGTGATCCAGGAACATCAAGTAATGGCATAGTTGAAAAAGATTATACATTAAAAATAAGTAAATATTTAAAAAATAGATTTGATGATTTAGGAATAGAGAGTTCTTTAACTAGAACAAATGATGAAACTTTAGGACCTAAAGATAGACCTAATCGTGTTCAAAGTTTTTATGGAAAAGGTAATGATGTAATAGTATTATCTAATCACATAAATGCCGGAGGAGGAGATAGTCATTGTGTAACTAATGTATAACAATTAAAGCCAAAATTATAGAATTTTTTTTAATTGCTGAATATTATATTTTTGTAAAATAAAAAATTTATCATTAACTTGAATGGACATACGAAATAATATATAATGTGTATAAGAAATACAAATAAGAATTATATTCAAATTATTTTTTTATCTTATAGGAAAGTTCATAATTGTAAAGACTAACATACATTTGTATGCTAACTTTTTAGGAGGCACGACAAAAAGAATTATATAAAAATATAATTTAAAAAATAAACTAATAATTATTTTTCTTTATA
>CANQDV010000066.1 GCA_947593955.1 uncultured Bacilli bacterium
TTATCATGTTTTCAGAGAATTATTTCTGAATAAATATAAATTGGTAACGATAGCAAAGTGGATACACCTGTTCCCATCCCGAACAGAGGTGTTACCGTAAAATTAAGTTATTGTTACAGATATTAAATTATGTTAAAAATTTACTTGTGTTGATAGCCTAGTGGACACACCCAATATCCATCCCGAACTTGGAAGTTAAGCACTAGAACGCCGAAAATAGTATATGCGAAGATAGGAAAATGCAAGTAATTTTTTTTTGCTTTAAAAAGACTAAATCGGTTAAAATTTAGTCCTTTTTTTATGTTATTTTTTAGTTAGGTGTCATGCTAGGTGTCACGATTTTCTGTATTATTATCGTTATCAGTACGAAAATTAGTAAGGTCTTTAGCAAGTGATATTTTTCTTTCTTTATACATATGTCCATATTCATTACTTGTTGTTCTAATATCTTTATGTCTTAATCTTATTTTAATATCTTCTAAAGGTTTTCCCATATAGATTAATAATGCTGCGTGACTGTGTCTAAATTTATGGGGTGTAATATTTTTTTCTATTCCTGCCCGTTTTAAATACTTTTTAATCATATCTCTAATGGCTTTATCGCCAATTACTTCACTTTTACCTCTATTGTTAGCAAAAAGATATTTGCTAGTTATATTGTTTTCTTTTCTATATTCAAGAAATTTATGATATGCTTCAACTGTCATATCATCAAGAAATAAATCATCCATTGACTGTTCTGTTTTAGCTATTTTTCTAATTTTCCCTTGATAATAAGTTTCATTTACTTTTAAAATTGTTCCTTGTTCTGTTGTAATTATATTGTCTGTTGAAAGTCCTAACAATTCACCAATTCTTAAACCTGTATAAAACAATAGTTGAATAATAAATAAATCTCTAGTATTATCCACAACTGATAATAGTTTCATAAATTCTTCATAAGTAAGAAACTCTTTTTCTTGCTTTATTTTCTTAAAGTTGCCAACTACTGCTGCTGGATTATATGTAATTAGTTTCTTTCTAACACACCAATTTAAGAACGCTGATAACTGCTTATGTACTTTAATAAGTGTTTGATTACTTAACTTTTTATCTTTTTCTCGTGTACTAGTCATTGATAATAAATCATAATGAAACTTTTCAATATGGTCTTCTGTAATATCTTGAATTTTAACATTGCCTAATTTTGGAAGTATTTGATTTTCAAATATTGATTTTTTACCTTCAAGAGTTGCTTCTGATAAATTGCCTTTTCTTTCATCTAATTCACATTCTTTAATATATGAAGCATAAGCTTCCTTTAAAAGTTCAATTTTTTGAGGTTTATTATGTGTTTGTGTATGTTCAAATTCTACCATTGTTTCAGCTATATAGAGTTGTGCTTCTTTTATAGTTTTTAAATTTATTTTTCTTTTTCTCTTTTCTTTGTTATATAATTTATCGTGTAATGGTAGAACCACAGCATAAGTACCATTAGTTTTATGCTTATAAATATATTGAAGATTTGTCTTCTCGTAGTCATTTTTTAAATCAATCATAATTTACTCCTATCTTTTATAATTTTTAAATATGTGCTATAATAGGAGTACAGAAAAAAAGTTAGTAAATGCGTAAATAATTTTTATTCTGTACGCTTTATAGCGTTTGAGTTAGTGTTGGTAGCACTAGCTCTTTTTTATTGATTATCATTAGATACCATATCTATGGTTTTTGAAATGTATTTTTTTTCATCTACACTCAATTTTGACAATTTTATCATAATATCTAACATTAGTTTACTATCTTCTGAATTATCAACTACATTCATAATTTCGGCTGTATTCCTATCTTCTGTAAGTTTATATGTTGGTATGTTAAAGTAATTTGCAAGTAACTCAATTTTATCCATTTTTGCATAACAAATACCTTTTTCATAATCTCTTATAGAAGAATATGGAATTTTTAATTCATTGACGATATCATTTCTAGTTTTGTGTTGTGTTTTCATATAGTATTTAAGATTTTTACTAAAAATTTCATTATACTTTTTATTCATAATAATTTCCTTTCAGTATTAATATTAGCATATTTATGGCAAAAAGGCAAGTGTTAAAGCAATAAATTGCGTAAATTTGCGTAAAAAGTATTGACATTGCGGTTTCACCGCAGTAAAATAGAAAACATCAACTTA
This sequence comes from uncultured Bacilli bacterium, assembly GCA_947593955.1. Lineage (GTDB taxonomy): Bacteria > Bacillota_I > Bacilli_A > RF39 > UBA660 > RGIG3091. The sequence goes on from CANQDV010000066.1 coordinate 2,171, forward strand.
AGTTATTAAGTGACACAAGAAGAGAAAGGAGGAAACTTTATGCGACTAACTTTGAAAAACATAAGGCTTAAAAAAGGTTGGAGTTTAGAAAATGCAGCTAAGTTATACAATATGAATGTTAAAAGACTTAAAGAAATTGAAGAATATAAAGATGTACCTGATTTTTTAGAAGTTAGGACTATGTTAAAGATGTTAGGATTTTATTATACTGAAATTGTAGCTACAATTTATGATGATATTGGTCAGCATTATAGCAAATAAAAAAATTATTTACGCATTTACTAAATAAAAAGGAGGAAATATAATGGAAAGTAATATGCTTGATGTAAAAGAATTATCAAAATATTTAAACATTAGTATATCTCTTATTAGAAAATTAGTAAGAAATAAAGATATACCTTATAACAGAATAGGAGTAAAGTTGTTATTTTCAAGAGTGGAAATAGACAACTGGCTAAAAAGGCAACGAAATGATAATGAAATAGAAAGGGACAAAAATGAATAATTTATATGAAAAAAGTATGGAGTTTGTAGATCCATTAATTGCAAAATTAACAGTACCTTATAATGATGATACTGTACTTACTACTAAATCAAAAGAGTTAGAATTAGTTAATTATTATTTTGATAGTGTAACCTGTCAAAATAAAGAAGTGGAAACATTACTATATGAAGTAATAGGGTATTCACTTCATAAGACAGCTAAACTAGCAAAAGCGTTTATTCTTAAAGGAAATGGAAGAAATGGTAAATCCAAAATCTTCCGTATCCTAGAAGCGTTATTATTAGAACAATGTTCACACGAACATTTAGAAAATATATCTGGTTGTAAAGCAGGAAGCAAAACAACAGTTAGTCTATTAAATGGATGTACTGTGAATATTGCCGAAGACCAAAAACAGCCGAAGTATATTAATACCTCTCTTATAACAAGAATTATATCAGGGGAAAATATATCATTAGGACAAAAAGGAAATGAAAAATTAGAATTTAAACCCTATGCAACAATGTTATTTTCGGTAAATGAAGTTATTGATTTTAAAGAAACTGGTATATATATGACTGATAGATTTATAGTAATACCATTTAATGCTACATTTATTGATAATAGAGATATTAATATTGAAGATAAATTATGTAGTCCTTTAGCACTACAAATTATTGCCACGAAAGCAGTATTAGCATTTAATAAAGTGTTAGAAACTGGTAAATTTACAATTCCATCTATTGTGGAACAAGAAACAGATAAATACTTTCTTGAATGTAATAATGTTAAAGAGTTTTGTAATATATTTCCAATAAAAACTATTATGATTAAATCAAGATATTATAAAGAATATTGTAAATGGTGTTCTCATAATAATAGAGAGGCAGTTAGCAATTCTCAATTTGGCAAACAAGTTTTAGCATTGGGTTATAGAGCAGAAAGATATTCATTTGGTAATAATAGAAATACATACTATGCTTCCCATAATTTTGATAATTCTAATAGTAGTAACATTTATAATGATTTTCTTCATAAATGTGGTATGAGTGAAGAAATGGAAAAAACAACAACAGAAGAAATCTTACAGGAAAATAATTATACTACCTTTAGTGATTATCTATGCAATAGTTTGTATGAAAAAGACTGATAGATAATATACAGTAACTCTGTAAGTCTATAGGAGGCTTCTACAGAGCTTTTATTATATATGGCGATGAAAAATTTTGTAAAATAAGATATACCTCTATAAGAGCATTTAAAGGCTGTTACAGAGGTCTTATAAAATTAAAGATATACTATACTAAATCAGCTTCATTATGAATATGATACCATAACTCATTTAATTCTTGCACTGTTGTATAAAGTAACATTTCTTTAGGTATATTATGATAAGTCTTTGTAAATTCTTTTATATTGTTTTTATCTTTAAATATTAAAATAGTTCTATGAAAAAAGTGAGATGTATCAGGTAAACATAGTTGTTTTAAAACAGAATATAAGTTCTTATTATATGTACTTGAATTAACAAATAGAAAAGTTAAGTTCCATTTATAAGAATGATTAGTAAAGTTTAAATGAATTCTATGTATTCCATGTGTAGAAACATATTCTTCATTAACTTGATAAGCTACTTTTCTTCGATATAAGTTCTTTGTTCTGTCATTAGCTTCACGAATACGCTTTAATATGGAAAATGTATCAATGTTTTTTAAGTTTCTATTCTTAATATTACTCTTTAAAATTCGTTCAAATAATTCAATACCTATTTCGTGTTGAGTATAATATACACTTAAAATTTTATGTTTGAAAAATAGTAATAGTTCATCATAACTCATCCACATATCTTTTTTTGAAGGTGGTATCCATACTATTTTATAAAGTTGATGATAAACACTATGTTTTTCACATAGATTTGGTGCATCCATAGAGAGATAATATTTATTAGGAAAATAACTTTCTTTTCGATAAGAGGGGAGATTTAAAACTAATTTTTCTTCGTTTTGTGTAATAATTTCAATATCCCAAATATTTCTACTTTGAATATAATCTAGTAAAGAATACTTTGTATCTTTATATTTAGTTTTAAGATAATCTAACTTAATCTTAATACATACATAATTACACTCGATATAAGGATATGCTGTATTAAGCTTTTCTTTAATTTTATTATATTTAAGTAATTTAATCTCTGTTTTAGGTATAGTGATATAACTCCAGTCCCAATGTAATATTACTTCTTTAACATTGTCTAACATAGAATTAAGCTTTAAGCTATTTTTATTTATTTAAATCATCTCCTTATAGAGAATATTTTAATTAAAAACAATTTAGTATAGATATTAGAATTCTATAACTCAAATATAATTGGAATATTACTATGCCACTATGGCACAGTACTATTAAATATAATTAGAATATTACTATGCCACTATGGCACAGTACTATTAAATATAATTAGAATATTACTATGCCACTATGGCACAGTGCTATTAAATATAATTAGAATATTACTATGCCACTATGGCACAGTACTATTAAATATAATTGGAATATTACTATGCCACTATGGCAACTTATTATAATAAAAATATTTTAAATTAAGTTCTACTACATAAGAAAACTATAAATTATATTATAGTTAATTCTTACAAATATTATCATATCAATACATCATTTCTCTTCATTTTCATTTTTACTTTGTTTTAAATTATTATTATTACTATTATGTTTATGATTGTTTTACTCGTAGTTAAGAAGAAAACTAGTCCCACATACTATAGTTTTTTCTTTTGATTACCTACATTACAGAATAACTACGACTAGATAAATTAACGGTCTGGGTTCCACCGTGTCACCACGGGTGTCCAGTATGACGGTTAAGGTAGACTTTAATCTTACTCAAATTTGGGTTGGTAAGAGAATTACTCCTAAATTGTTCCGTATCTAGTATGAGCAAGTTTTTAAATCATTACACTAAAAATATGAATTGTTATTTTAAAATTGTATTTGTATCAATAGTTTAATGATTAGGACATTATCTCTTAATTTGGTCCGTACTATAATGTAGCAGTAAATATTTACTATTATATTTTTATATACCTTTCATTGATGTATTTTCATCACACTTGGTATATAATAATATATACGATTTAAAATTATATTTCTGTAGTATCTAAAATTTTATCTACTAATCCATACTTTAAAGCTTCATCTGCATTAAACCATTTATCTTTTAATTGAGTATCTTTTTTAATTTGCTTAATACTTTTGCCTGTATTATCAGCTAATATTCTCATAAGTCGCTCATTTAATGTATTTGAATGTTCATAACTAACTTTAATTTCACC
>CANQDV010000067.1 GCA_947593955.1 uncultured Bacilli bacterium
CCCCCCCCCCTAGGGATTTTGCAATAAAAAAAGCAACATTTCTGTTGCAAAAGTAGTAAAAAAAAAGAACTATCAAAGTTCTTTTAAATTATTACTAATATTGTAAATATAACTAGTAGTAATACAAGTAGTTCTAGGAAAAATTTCCATACTGTTTTAATCCATTTACCAAATGAAATATCTAAGTAAGAAAGTGTTGCAATAAGAACAAGACTCGTTGGAGCAATTAAAGTTGCTAATCCTGACATAGCTTGCCAAACAACAGCAATCAATGGATAAACTTCTGTATCCGTTATAACAGTTATTGCATATGGTAATACACTTGTAGCAGTATAATATGCATCAATATTGAAAATACTACTTACAAAAGCAACTAAGCTCATTGTAAATACATTAAATCCCTTTGTAGCAGTTAATAATGGTTTAAATATTGCAAGTAAAACTGGATATGTTGCAGTAATAATTAGTACAAAATAAGCGAAAAATACTAAAAGTGCTGGTTTAAATGCTTTTTTCATACCATTAAAGAACGCTTCAATAAAGTCATTAAATTTTACTCTATATATTAATCCAATTAATCCTGCTGCAATAATTATAATTAGTAAGAATTCATATAATCCCCATTGACCAAAAGGCACTACAATTGAACCTAATATCTTAGCAAAAATAGGGAATTCTTTAATTTGGAATTCTGTTACAGCTTTATGAACATTATTAAATAGTTCAACACCTAAAACACTATCCCAAGATACAGATGCTAGTATCATAATTAATAATACTAAATCAATAATTAATACTATAGGCCATACTCTTTTCTTAGAATCATTAGAAACTGGTAATAATTCTGTATCTTCTTCTTTTTCTTCATTAGTTGCTTTATGTTTCTTAGCGTATGATAAAGTATTAAAAATCAATAATACAAATCCTACAATAAAGATAACTACTTTAGTGATAAGTTCAGAACTATATTTTATTCCTAAAATGCTAACTATTGTTTCAGTATTAATTGCTGATACTGTAGTTCCTATTAATCCAACTGCAACTGAACCAACAGTTGTAAGTGCAGCAGTTTGCTTATTATAACCCATAAGCAAGATAATAGAAATAACTAATGGGAATAAGAATAATAATCCCGTAGTGATACCTGCCATTGATGAAATAATAGAGAATATCGAAATTACTATTATTAAAAATAAAGATTCCTTTCCTTTAAATTTTTCTACTATTCTGTCTAGTAAATTTCTATATCCATTCGTTTTATGTAATATTCCATAAAATCCACCTACAATTAGAATATAGAAAATAACATCACCTAAATAATAGAATGTAGTAGGACCAAAACTGATTAAATCAAAAAGTCCTATTTGATGACGTCCTTGATCGATTATATCGCCATAACTTAAAAATGTTATAGGAAAAATCCACGTCAATATTACTGCTACTAAAATTGTAATGCCAATTATTTTAAATAAACTATGTTTTTTCATATTAACCCTCCCATATTAATTATACAATATTTCATTTCAAAAGCAAGTTTTTATAACAATTTTTACCATAATAACAAAAAAGTAGCCAAGCTACTTTCATTTTTAATCTAATGGACGCATTAAAGGGAACATTACTACATCTTTTATATTTTCACTATTTGTTAATAATTGAATTAATCTATCAATTCCCATACCCCAACCAGATATTGGTGGCATACCGTATTCCATAGCGCTTATATAATCATAATCCATATCCATGGCTTCCTCATCACCTTTTGCTTTTAAAGCTGCTTGCTCTAATAATCTTTTTTCTTGTTCTTGAGGATCTACAAGTTCTGAAAAGCCATTAACTATTTCAGCACCATTGATTATTAATTGAAATCTATCAGTTATTTCTGGTCTTTCATCATTAGCTCTTGCCAAAGGAGATAAACTGATTGGATGCTCAGTTAAATAAACAGGTCCTAGAATATTAGGCCTTGCAACCTTTTTATACAAATAGTCAACCAAATTACCAAACCCAAGATTTTCTATTGGTGTTTCACTATCTAATTCTATTTTTTCATCAATTATTTTTTGTAATAATTTTTCTTTAGTATTATATTCATCAATATCAATTCCAGCATATTTAATAATTAATTCTCTAAATGTTACGCTTCCCCAATTACCACTAAGGTCTACTTCTTTATCCCCAATCTGAATTTTTAAAGTTCCATATAGTTTCATAATTATTGCTTGTAACATATTTTGTATTAATTTCATATTGTCTTTATAGTTAAAATATGCTTGATAACATTCTATCATCGTAAAATCCTGTAAGTGAGTGGCATCCATTCCTTCATTTCTAAAACATCTTGCTATTTCATATACTTTTGGCATACCTGCCACTACAGCACGTTTCATATATGTTTCTGGTGCTATACGTAGATATACATCTAAATCTAAAGCATTATGATGTGATTTAAATGGTCTTGCTACTGCACCACTTGGTTTATTATTTAAAATGGGTGTCTCTATTTCATAATATCCTAAATCATTTAGATAATTACGCAATTCTTTAATAAAGTTAATCCTTGTTAAAAAGCGTTTGCGAGTATCTTCGTTCATAATCATATCTACATATCTATTTCTGTAACACAATTCAGGATCAGTTAATCCATGAAATTTTTCTGGAAGCGGCTTTAAAGCTTTACCCAAAAATACAAAGCTGTTAGCTCTTAAGGTCTTTTCTCCAGTATGAGTAGTAAACATTTCACCTTCTGCACCAATAAAGTCGCCAACATCTATATTATCTTTGAAAAATTGATACTTTTCTTCCCCAACTAAATCAACTTTAATAGATAATTGTAAATCGCTTTCTATATCTCTTATTTTAACAAAACTAAGTTTACCCATTTGTCTCATAAATACAATTCTTCCAGCAACACTTACTCCTGTAGTTCCATCTTCTAAATTGCTAGCTTCTTTTAAACTATGAGTAACTTCATATCTTTCTGGATATGGATTACATATCTTCCTAATTTCTTCTATTTTGTTTCTTCTTACTAACTCTTGTTCTGAAAATTCACGCATTATGTCCTCCTAAACTTCTACTACTGTAGTTCCTGCTAAATAATCTTGTATACCTCGACCATTTTTACATATTAATATAAAACTTAATACAAGTAAACACATATGAACATTAGATAATACAGTGCTGATACTCATGTAATGCGATTTACTTATAGTTAACAGCATTATAGATAAAATAATATTAAGTAATATCCCATAAGGAATTAAACATCTTCTTATAAGGCTATTTATATCAAGGGATCCCCCATCTTTCTTTATAACTTTTATTTTTAATAGTTTCTTCCCCAACGTTTGTCCATTATTATATGCTTGAAATACTACAAAGTAAAGTATATAAATAACAATTCCTACAATTGTTGTTAAATATGCCGCTTTTGATATATCATAATTTAAACTTTGTGTTTCTTCATTAAACTCTTTGACGCTGATTTCTTCATTCATATATGAATCAGTAAGATCAAATAGTCTATTACTCAACTCATCAACATCACCATATACAGGTATAAAAGCATTTATTAACATACTTACAATAAAAAGAATACTACAATCAATTATAAAAGCTCCAAATCTTTTAAATACTAATTTCATTATTATTTCCCTCCCTAAAATTTGTTTTATACTCTTTTAATATATTTATTATATCATTAATATCATGAGTAAGATATACTTTATTTTTTATTTCATTAACATTAGGTAATCCTTTCAAATACCAAGCAATATGATTTCTCATTTCTAGCATAGCAACTTTTTCATTTTTTATTTCTAATAAATAATTTAGATGTTTTATACACATATCAACCTTCTCGATAGGAGATACAGGAATTGGTAAAGTTCCATTTTCTAGATAGTTAACAATATCTCTTATTATCCATGGATTACCTAATGTTGCTCTACCAATCATTATGGCATCACATCCTGTTTCCTCTAACATTTTTTTGGCACTATAAATATCTTTTATATCCCCATTTCCAATAACTGGTATAGATACCGCCTGTTTTACTTCTTTAATAATATTCCAATCAGCTTTACCAGAATATCCTTGACTTCTAGTCCTAGCATGTACACATATAGCACTAGCTCCTGCTTCTTCACAGATTTTAGCAATTTCCTTAGCATTAATACTTGTTTGATCCCAACCACTTCTTATTTTGACAGTAACAGGAATAGGTACTGCTTCTACTACTGCTTTAACAATTTCTCTTACTTTGTTAGGATTTTTTAAAAGGGCAGAACCTGCTTGTGCTCTCAAAGCAACTTTAGGAACTGGGCATCCCATATTTATATCAATTATATCTGGATGCATATTTTCATAAATAAATTTAGCCGCTGCTACAAAAGAATCCTTATCACTTCCAAATATCTGCTGAGCAATAGGGCGTTCTTCTTCAGTCATCTTAAGCATATCAATTGTTTTATTATTATTATAAAAAATGGCTTTATCACTGACCATTTCAGCATAAATCAGTCCCGCACCCATTTCTTTTATAATTCTTCTAAAGCTTGAATTACAAACTCCAGCCATAGGTGCTAAAACTACTTGATTTTTAATAATAATATTACCTATCTTAAATTCCATAATAAACCTCATAAATAAACTGTTTAATACTTTTATAAGTATACTATATTAAATAAAAAAAACAAGTAATATTTATTTAACTTGCATTTAGTATTATAGTGTTACAATTGATGTTAAACATTTCTGTTGCAATGTGAATTCTGATAATAAAAGTACTTTTCCAGTAAACCTCTTCATTTACTATGTGAGGCATTCTAAAAAACATTGTTTTAATTTATATTAAATTCTTTTATATCTCTTTCTTGATTTACTAATATTTCTTCTTTTGTTAAAGATCTATTATATATTCTTGCTGAATATATTTTTCCATCAAAGAAGTCCCTATTTTTTTTATTACCTAATGGATTACAGCCTATTGCCATAACAGTACTTCCTTGTGGATAACCTAACTTTCCCATTACTTCTTGTGTTTGGCAAATACCGTTTATGCACATTATTACATTATTTCCATTATAAGAAAATGATATTGTATACATAGTATTTAATAATATATTAAAATTACTATTAATATAATTGTTCTGTCTTATTTCTTTATCATATAAAACAAATTCAAGCCTATATCTACGTATTATAATTCCATATCCACCAGATTCAAAATTACCTATAAAAACATATTCTCCAGACGGTGTCATTTTATTAATTGAAACCACTAATTCTAAAGTAAAATTTGGATAATTCACTTCATCTAGTAAAATACAGTCATCAACCCCATCAAAAGAATAATAATTATTTTCTAGCGTAGCCCCATCTACATTCCCGTTCATTCCTAAAACCCCTAAATCTTCCCACGTATTTTGAGTGGCGTTTTTAGCATCATAATATGACATTAACCCATTACTTATTAATCCATATTTATTAGTTATTATTGCTGGTTGAGGAGCAAATTCTTGCCCTAAATCTTGAACATAAGTTACATCTAAGGTTAATGTTCCCTTTGTATCCCTGGGTTGACTAGTTGTATAGCTATTGTAACTTATTGTAACATCAAAAATGGTACTTCCTTTACTTGGTAATTTATCTCCTTCTTTTATTCCTTCTATGTCAAACTTGATGGCTTCACTTCCTTGTTCACTTCCCTTTATTTCTTTTATTATTCCATTTATCGTTCCTTTATTCTCTACTGTTATTCTGTATATTATATAATCTCCCGGTACTTTAAAGTCGACACTAAAAGTGGCATTTGTTCCATTTACAGTTGGAGTACTTAACTCAGTTACATTCCCTTTTCTTTCTACCTCTTCTATTTTCGTAAATAATATATTCCATGTACTTGCTATATTGGCTGTTCC
>CANQDV010000068.1 GCA_947593955.1 uncultured Bacilli bacterium
GTTTTAATAAATAGCAATTAATCGACCATCTTTCTAAACTATTTGCTGTTGAGGAGTAAATAATTTATCCAAAGTGCGAATTTAACATCACTTAACGACGCTTTATTATTTATTAAATCGTGATAGACTTTCTATCTTATCCAGATCTATACATCTATAGACCTCGTTTCCGCATCATACAAGAAACCATTCACTAAAGATTATATTAGATACAGTCTTTTTGCTGTTTGTTTCTTTTAAAAATAGAGCAGTTTGAGAAATTAGTTTAAACATCAACGCCACGAGAAGGCTTCCTCATGTTGACATGGAGGGCGTAACAGGGTGCGCGCCTGTGATCAGAGTGTTGCAGACTCTTGCCTTAACTAACTTGGCTATACGCCCATAAAGAATAAGAATTAAAGAATAAAAAACAATATGTTTTAAATTAATTAATCTATTTTTATACTTTTAGTTTCTTTAGTTTCTATTTTTTTACTAGGAATTATTATATATAATAATCCATTCTTTGCATTTGCTTTGATATGAGATAAATCTAATTGTTTATCATCTAAAGCAAATCTAGAATTAATTGAATAAGTTTTACCTGTGAAGCTATCTTTGGTAGAACCAGTTATTAAAATATATGTATTTCCTCCTTCGATTTCTTTTGTTAATTTTATATCTTCTTTATTAATACCTAGGATATTATGAACGATTATAAAATTACCACTTTCATCTACTTGAACAGAATATGGATGCATATCCTTTTCTTCTCTATTAAATTTATAAAAATCTTTATCCCAATCTAATGGGTTTAATATTGTGTCAAATAAATCAAACATACTAAAATTCCTCCTTATTAAAAAACAATCTTTAATTCTTATTCGTAATAATTATAACAAAATTTTTATAAAAAATCAATTTATCCTGCTATTAATCTCACTTCAATAATTGTAAAATTATTTTTTAAATATTCTAATTCACTATCATTTTTAACAAAAGCAATATGAGTTGTTTTATCAACATCTATATACTCTACCCACCAATATGGAGGTACAATTTCTTTTACTTCATCATCAATATCTATCATACTCTCACTCCTATCTTATATATAAATTATATTATATTTTTTATAAAAAATCAAAAGCAGTGAATTATTTCACTGCTATGTTATTAGTGGTTATAGATGATTGACTATTAGATACAAATAAATCTATTATATTTCTTTTCATACAAGCTCCGCATGAATCTAATACAATAGCATCATAATCTATTCCCTCTATCGTTAATGTTAATTCATCATAATATTTATGATATTCAATATTATCTTTTTCCTCATATCCGTATTTTAATAAATATGTTGTTGCTGTTCCTAATACTAATTTACTTTGATATGTATACCAACCCTTATCATTTATTTGAAAATCTTTTTCACATAATCCAGTTCCAGTACAACTTCCAGTTTGATAGCCATCATTAGCCCAAAAACTGGTTAATCTATATTTTGGTGCGGCTTCCGCTACTTTTTTTTTAAATCTTCAATTTCTGCTTGTAATGTTGATATTTCTTTTTCTAAATCTTCTATCTTTTCTTTTGATTGTTTTTCTAATTTTTTTGTTTCATTTTCTAAATTTCCATAACCAATAATTACTGCTACTATAATAATTAATATTATTACTATACCAAAAAGAATATTTTTCATATTATAACCCCAATGCATTCATTAAATCTTTTAAATTTTGTTTTTCTTCTTCTGAAACAGGAATTGTTTTATTAACTGTTTTATCAATATCATTACCTAAATCAACTCCAATAGCAACATCACTTTGTTCTCCAGGAATTGCATTTTCTCCACCTTGTTCAACATTAACTTTTGCACAAGTTAATACACATTTTAATTGAATATTTTCTCCATCTTCAACGAAAGGAATTCTAATTTCTTTATCATATATAAAACTTCCGGGAAAATGATTTAAAATACTATTTGCAATAATCTCTTTTGCTTTTGCTCCTTTAGCCATATTCTATTCTCCTTTTCTATTAAATATATTTTATTATATTTTTTATTTTTTATCAACTTTTACAATTAATTTACTTTGTTCAAGAGAATGAGATAACTCAATAATTCTATTACACCTAGAACATAAGCCACCTTTTAAACAACTTTTTCCACAACTAATTCTTTTTTCTGCAAATCTAGGAATAATATATTTATTATCTATATCTGAGTTAAAGTTTAATATAATCTCTCTTAATAAACCAAACCATTTTTTATCTTTTGCATACACTTTATAATATACATCAATTTTTTCATCAACATCATAAAACTCAATAGTATCAACATAATTAGAATAAAAATCTATATCTTCTGGTCTAATAAAAAATTTCTTAATACTAGATAATCCATTTCAAGAGGATTGAGCAACATTAGGATAAACTCTAATTTTAACATTTTCTTTGTGCGCGGCGGCCGCAATTTTATCTAATTCAAAACCCATATTTTCCACAATGTATATATCTGTTATACCTTTATATAATAATCCTATAAATGTATCTCAATCAGAAACCTTTATATCAAAAAAATATTTAATATCTGGTTTTTGTTCTTTAATTATAGGTAAATAATCTAAAGTTAATTTAAAATAAATATTATCAAATCTTTTATTTAAGTCTATTAAAAATTGTAAATCTACTAATTCTTTAAAATAAATATTAATTCTTTTATCATCACTATATGTTTCTAAAAATTCTATTAATGTTGTATCTTTTGGATTATATTCAATTAATCATTCATCTGCTTCATTAATGCAATTAGCATGTTGTGTTTTAGAATTATAATTCAAACAATAATTCATAATATTTCCTCCTATAAAATTAATAAAAAAATGAATAGTGTTACCTATTCATCTTAATATTTATTATTATTCTGCTAAACGATATGCTTTTACAACTCTGCCACTTTCAGTTTTGATATCAGTTTTTTCAACTTCACCATTTTTTACTAATTGTCCAAGTCTAGCAACAACTTTAGCTTTAGTAATTTCTTCATCATTAAGAGATGCGGTAATATCATCAGCAGTTTGATATTCATCTGTTAATAAATCTTTAATAGTTGCTCTTAATTCATCTCCTGCTTCTCTTTTTTCAGCAGCTCTTTCTTTTGCTTTAGCAGCTTTATTTTCAAGAATTTGAATTTGTTTATCAATAAATTCAACTAAAATATCCTTGTCTTCTGCATCACTGTTTTCAATTATTTCTTTTGCCATAGAATATAAATCTTTTCTTGTTAATTTCTTTTCTTCCATAATATTTTTCCTCTCTTTCATTTTCTAAAAAAATTATAACAAAAATTTTTTATAAAATCAATCTAGGTTATACAAACCTAATATATATGCCATGAATTTTCCCATACCTATCTATTTCTTTTTCTATTCTTAATTGGTCTAATTCTAAAATATCTGTTTTATCATATGAAACTTCTAATTCATAATCTTCTAAAAAATCTATTTCTTTTATTTTTATATCAATTAATTCTTTCATATCTTTAATAACATTATTTGCAGATTCTGCACTCTGCATTATCATCACATCAAATCCGTTTAATTTATCTTCTCTAAATGAACTATCAAATTTTCTAATATCAAACATTTTAACCCTCCTATCCAAAGAATCCTGCATAATCAATGATAACTGGACATTCATTTACATATCCAAGATTATCTTCTCTTAAATCATCTATTTCATAATTATCAATTTCTTCTTTAAATAATTTATAAAATTCTTCGCCATATCTATTAAAGACATCTGCTTCCCACTCTACATCAATAAATTTATAATTATTTTCTTCTGTTAAACTTATAATTTTATTTTCATCTTTATCTGTATGACTTGAACCACCGTGCTTTATATAATTGTTATGGCATGATTCTGCATAGTCTTGAATATAAACTGGATAACCATTTACTTCAGTTAAAAATTCTGTTTTAACAAACATTTTTTCAATTTTAGAACCTTTTATTTCATTAAATTTTTCTACTTCTTGTTGACAATAATTCCATGGTTCTAAACTTAAAAACGCTCCTTCTAATTCATCTCCACAATCATCATACATAAAAGGAATTTTTATAACGAAACCAAAATCTTTAAAAATTAAGACTCCTTTACTTGCTCCAGTTTTTGATTCGACATTATTATGATATTTTTCTTTAAATGGAATGACAACATTATTTTCAAAAGTAATCCAATCTCCTAAATCTTCAAAATAGCAATTCTCTAAAGCAGATATTATTTTATTGATTTCATTTTTATTTCTATTCATTTTTTTCACTCCTTTTCATTTTTACAATTATATTTTATTATATTTTTTATCAAAAATCAATAAAAAATATTTAATTTGCAGTATATATCATTACTTGATTTTTGATAAAAAATATAATAAAATATTTTTATAGAAAGAGAGTGATTAAAATGAAAACAGTAGCATTTAGTGATTTACATGGTAATTATAATTTATGAACTAAAATTAAAAATTATTATGCTCCTGATGATGTTTTAATATTTCTTGGTGATGCATGTGATCGAGGTCCTGATGGAATAAAAATAATGTTAGAAATGTTATCAGATAAAAGAATTATATATTTAAAAGGTAATCATGAAGATATGTTTTTAAATTATATTGATTATGGAGTTGTTAAATCTTTAAAAGAAGATAGAGAAACTATTAGATATAATGATACTAAAAAAACTTTAGAAGATTATATAAAATTACCTGCCACTACTAAAATTTTTCTAGTTGATAACCTTCAAAAAACAAAATTTTATTATATATATATAAATAAGGAAAAGAAAAATATTTTTTTAAGTCATGCAGGAATGAACATAGAAGATATCAATAATATAGATGAAAATAGATTATTATGGCATAGAGAACATATAAAAAATAATAACTATAATCCAAAATATGAAGATTGATATATCGTTCATGGACACACTCCTTGTCAATTAATAAGACAAGATATGGCGGCAAGAGCATATAGATATTGTAATAATCATAAAATTGATATTGATATTGCTAGTTACACAAGTAATAAAGCTGCTGTAATTGATTTAGATACTTTAGAAATTAAATATTTTGAAGGAGATAAAGATATTGATGAGTAATTATATATTAGAAGATATTTTTAATAAATTAATTGATAAATATGGAGAAGATAGAATTTTATGAGTTGCGGCGGCCGATGATCCGGGCATGTGAGTTAGCCATAACAATGATGAACCGCCGATTTCCGCATGCTATTTACCTACTGAGCAAGAATTATATCTTACATATCCTAATAAAAATAAAGATTTAATAGATATAAGATTAATAAAAGATAATTTAGAAGAATTAATGTTAGCTCCATATATGTATATTAATCCAAAATATAAAGATTTAGTTATTGATAATTTTTTTAATAATAAAAATATATTTACAGATGATTTAGTACTATATCATGCAATTTATAATGTGGTTAATCAATCATTCGACGTTCCGTCGAATGAACAAGAGCTAATTGAGATATTGACTAAAACTGAAATTAAAGTATTAAATAATATAATAAATGAATTTAATAAAAGTAATGAAGGAGATATTCGAGTTAGTTATTATTCAGAACAATGAAATATATCAACATCAGTATTTAGAACTTTATTTTATAAATTAAAAGAATATAGAGTTGCAGAAGTCGATTCCCGCGGTGTTAAAGGAACTCATATAAAATTTAATAATATAAAAACCTTAATTAACTTAATTGATAAAATTAAATAAAAATATTATAATTAATTTATGAAAGAGAGTTGATTATAATGTTTAAATT
>CANQDV010000069.1 GCA_947593955.1 uncultured Bacilli bacterium
TACTTATCTAATTTATATGTAGCTCCTTCTAAGACTTTATCAAAATTATTTATGTCTGTTTTTGTTAGACTTAATGCTGTAGCATTAGAAAAGGCATCTATTGTTACTCCTGTTACTAATGATCTATTGTCTAGACCATCTTGAGCCCAATCTTCATCTTGTCCTAATATTTGTATACTATTTGAAAATTGGATAAGACCAGGATAATCATTAAATAGTTCTATTTTATAAACATATTCTAAATATAATGGTTTACTATCTGGTACTTCCATATATAGTTCTACACCATTTTCGACCTTTTTAGTTGAGAAATCTAAGTCTCCTATTTTAGGACCTTTTTCGCCATTTACTAATTCATATAATTTAACTTCTTTAACTCCTACATTTTTAATTCTTCCTGCAAAATCAGAATCTGTTAATGTATCTTCTAATGTTATTGTGTCTACTAACGTCATTGTAGTTCCATCAAATACAGTATCTCCACTTTCGTTTACTAGAACGTGGTATTTAATTTCGCCAGTTCTTTCTTCAAATTCGTCAAAAGTTTTGTGGAACTTTTGAAGTCTTACCTTTACTGTTGATGAATCTGTTTTATCACAATTTGATGTTTGTAAGTGAGCATTATTAATCAAATCCACATCTCTTTCAAAGTATTCATTTACACGAACTCTATAATATAATATCAATGTCTTAAAATAAGGACTTGATGAGTCTAAAATTTGGTAAACTGATTGAGGTATTTTTATTTCTAATTTACGCGTTTCTTGGTCATAAGTGTAATCAATACTATAATAAATTGATGATTCACTGCTTGTACTAGAATTGATATTTGTATATTTTAAAAGTATACCATTGTTACAATCACTAGAATAAGAGTAACAACTTTTTGTTCCATACTTCCAATCATCCTCAACAAATGTTGTACCTTTAGGTAAAATATCTGTATATGTTATATCACCATCAAGAGTTCCATCTTGGTTTAAGACAACACGATAATATAAATATATATTATCTTTATCTGTATCATCCATATAACTATAATTTCTTAACTTATTTGATGTTCCATCATCCATATAATTATATTTCTGTAGTACATCCTCTGCTACTTCTGGTAAATTTTTATAGACATATTTGGCACTACTTGAGCCATAACAATAAGAGCCTTGATAATCTGCTTCGTTTTCAATTTCTGAACTAAACCTTATTAAGGTTAAATCATCTACTATTCCAGTTGATTGTGTTTCATAGTAAATATAATCATATTTAGTATCAAAATTAGTTCTTAAGAAAGTGATTTTCATTTTTGAATAATACTTTTCTTCTGATAGCAAAGATAATTCCGTATATTCACTAGTATTTTGGCATTCTGTTTCATTACAATAAACAGCACCTATTGTATAATCTGTACCATATTCAAGTAAATCTTCTGTTCCATCTTCTTTATGAGCTTGTATTTTAATGTTTTTAAGTTGTGATAATGTAAAATAGTGATTATTATATGAGCTTTTATCGTTATATAAATATTCACGATATTCATCTCCACCAAGACTCATTTCATTTAAAGGAATAATCTTAGATTTCCATTTGATATTTATATATTTTTCCTCTTTTTTGTCTTCAATTTCAATGAATTCTTTAGTTACTTGATCATTATACTCTTTATAATTACAAGTTGGAGTTGGTGGATTATCTGTTCCTGTCCTAGGAGGTGTACGTGTATCTGGTGGCGTAACAGGTGAAACTGGTGTTGATGGTGAGCGGTTACAACTAGAGTCTGGTGAGCAGTATCTGTAACCACCTACACTACCGCTTGCTATATCAGAACTAATTATGTCAGAACCTGATTTTAATATTACTTCTAATGAAGCTCTTAGTTCATAACTAGAACTTTTGCTATATCCAAACTCTAATTTATCATATTTTGAATTTAATGGCACTTTTTTACCAGTAAAGTCAACAATATAATATTTCGAATCCTCTTTTTCTATAGTTAAAGGAAATTCTAAATATTCATCAGCATAACTACTATTTGAATTTGGACTATAAAAAGAAATTAAAACACTATCTAAATTGAAATAATATGAATCCACTTCGATAGTATCTCCATCTTTAAAGCCTTCAATGCTTCGTTGTACAGATGCTTTAAATTCAAGACTTCCACCCCATACGAGGGTTCTCCAACTACATGAATATCCACATGTTCTTGAGCTATCTCCTTTTATATTTACCTCGACATTAACAGCTTCTTTTTCATCTGGATTTACAGTATGATTAGTTCTATCTACTTTATCTGAGTTTGTCAAAATACTCGATTTAGCTACAGCATTATTTGACATTGAGTATTCTAAATTTTCCATATTTGTAACTTTTACTTTATATTTAATAGCATACTTTTCATTTTCTTTTAATGCTGGTAATGTACCTGTAATAATATCCAAATTAATTGGATTTTTTTCTGTACTAAGTTTATCTAATACCTTTAAATAATCATCATTATTTATTTCTTCTTCAATATCATCTTTTACTTTATATATTTTAAAATCTTCAATTGTTATTTCATTATTATTAAATAATGCACTCATTATAAAATTATCTTTTAAATCTATTTTGTTACCTTTAGTTCCTAATGGAGCTGAAATGTCTATTTCATAGGCAAATTTTGTATAATCATCTTCATATTCATTATCTGCATAAATCATATATTTCTCTAATTCTAATTCAAAGTAATCTTTACCTACAAATTTAACAACTTTTGGTTCTGTTGATGCTTCTAATTCAACCGGATCATCATCTTCTACTTCAATTTTTATTTTTGAAGTGTTACTTTCTTCAAATGTTGAATTAGTCCAAGAATCTGCTTGTTCTACTACTGAATAAGTTACAATTATACTATCTCCAGGTTCCATAGGTGGTAACGTACCAGAAATTTTCTTTTTCCCATCTTTAAATAATTTTGTATTATTAGGAATTTTCTTTTTATTACCATCATAGTCTGTCCATTCAACCTTTATATTTGGTCTTATTATTTTATCATCTGTAGAAAATGTTTTGGTAATAATGTCATCAAATTCTATTTGCTGATTTGCTGTTCCGCCTGGTGAATATATTTTTACTTCATAATTAAATGTTATAGTGGAATTTTCTTCATCAATTGTTGGCTCAAGAGCTTTCTTTTCTAACTCTGCTTTTGTACATAAACTAACATAGAAATCGCTTTCAGGTTTTTCACCAGTTTCTGGGTGCTTAATTCCAAAATCAAATTGTGAAGAATGGTCAGCAGATGAAAAGTCTACTGAACCCCATACCATGAAACTACCATAAATTACTGTTCCATCACTTAGTTTATCTTCTTCAAGAGTTAATATAATATTTTCTGAATCAACAATAAATCTTCCAGCTTTAACACCATTGCAATAAATATATCCTTCATATTCTTCAGCTAGTGCACTTATACTATCAGGCAAGTGATAAATAGCTTGTCCTATCCATTTACCATCTTTATATAGATACTTACTATCCAATTTAAAATCCATTAATATTTTAATATCTTTAATAATTGTATCACTAATATCTTTTTGCTCGTAATAAGTTAACTCTTCTAAATCACCAGTTAATAATTGTACTCTAGTAATTTCTAAAGGGACATATTCTACTGTGTCAGCTTTATTGGTTATTTTAGTAACAAACTCTGTAATTGTTTTATGATTAAATAAGCAAAATAAGGCTGCTATTGCAAAAAGAGTAAACACAGATAATATTGTTAATTTTTGTTTTTTGTTTATTCTTTTTATTCTACGAAAAACATTTTTTATAGAATATTTTACTTTGTTTTTTTCTTTCATTTTAATTTCCTCCATACCTTCATTTTTCACTCATATTATAGGAAACCACCCATTTTATCCATAAATTCATAAGTTTCTTTAATATACATTTCTCTTCTTTTTGTTGTAAAATTTTCTATTATTCCACAATTATATTTCCACTTCTCGTATGTAAGATTCCATCTTTCTTGGTTCCTTTTTATTTCTGGTTCAATCAAGCTAATTATTTCATTATATTTTTTAGTAATATGTTCTTCTGTCCAAACATTTTCCATATTCCATTCAAATCGTTTTATAAATTTTTTTCTGAATTTCTTATTATGAAATAATTGCTTTAATAGATTATTATTAAAATTGTATACTTTATCATCGTCACCATAATGATTAGGAAAATCAACTGCATAACTATAATAGTCTCCATCATATGTATACCATCCATAATCCAAATCATAAAATATCATTTTAAATTTTCCATCATCTATTTCTGGATTATTAAAGTATCTAACATTTAATAAATCTTGATTATAAGCATATCCTTCAGCAATCCAATAATCAATATAGTTTTCTATATCAAGTTTGCTTTCAACATATTTATAACTCTCGTCATTTTCTAAACTTGTATTATTTACAAAATCCATTAATTTTTCATATTCATCTATAGTTCCTGTACTTACTTCATTAAGTAATGAAATAATGTTGGTTTTTTCACTAGAAACATTATAATGACTCGATACAAAATCTTCGTCCACTTTTTCTCGTATATAATATATTCCCTGATACTCAGCATTTAAATATAAAATAATTGGTTTATAAGCTTGGACATCTACTGTTCCATATTCATCCATTACAGAAGTTATAAGTTCATCTCTAATTAATGAAGAATAATAGTCTTGGGATCCACTTCTTAGAACAATTGTATCAAATTCTATAGTATCCCTATTATCAAATATCTTATATTTTAATTTTGGTTCACCATATTTTGATGAAAATTTGAGAGCATAACTTTTTTTTTGCAACGCCCTTGTTGCACTACCAAATAATTTAAATCCACAATCTATAGAAAACATTTTTTTATTTTCAAAGAAATCTGCATGAGAATAAATGACATTCTTATTGCTTTCGCTTACATCATTTTTTAGTTCAATAAAAGAGTCATTGTCAAAACTCACTGACATTACTGGTAAAGTGTGATTTTCATTTATTATATATGAAGCTGTTGCTATTTCACTCGTTTTTTTCCCATTTTCATAAGATATACACTTTATAACTGTTGTTTTATCTAGTAATATTTCTCCAGTATAAGGTATTGACTCATTTGTTGGTATTGTTCCATCTAATGTATAATAAATATTTCCTATACTTTCTAATTCAACTTTTAAATTTTCTACATTATTATATATACCTGCTTTAGTTTTAAATGTTGGTTTATATGCTATTTCATAAAAAGAATTACCGACATTTTGACTACGTGGTGTTGGTTCCTCGTAGTAAGTAAAACCATTGGTTCTATTCCTTCCATAACTATAACCTAAAGGTATTTCTGAAATAAACATTGAATCCACTATTTCTGATTTTTTATTATATAGATATAAACTTTCTGATGATGTTAATTTGAAATTAGTATGTTTATATAAAATTGTACTTAAACTTTCATCCCCCGAAGCCATTATTACATAGTAAGCCCCACTCGATAATTCTTTATCTGGTAATTGATACATCTTTTTATTATCTTCATCTATTGTTAAATAGTAATTTTCTAATTTTATCGTTTTATTACTATTATTATAGATTTCTATCCAGTTATATGCTTGACCGCCATTATGTAACATGTATTCTTTATTTGAGGTCATTACTTCACTTATTATTAAATCTTTAGGATTCTTTCGTTCTTTTTCTGAAAACTCTTTAATTCCTTCATTAGTATTTGGATACCCAGGTGATATATTTATTCC
>CANQDV010000070.1 GCA_947593955.1 uncultured Bacilli bacterium
TAAATAGTCCCCTTAAAAATTGCAAAATTAAAATCCCGAATAAAAAAAATCGGGAAGTTAAATAAAAAGTTTACAAATTTGGAATCACTACAAGTTATTTTTTTCTTGACAATCGGGGGGGGTAATTTATAATAAAAACAGAAATGGAGAATGTTAATGCTAGGAAAGAATTAAATGTGGATATTGTATATTGTTTTAAAGAAAGATTAATTTAAAGGAGAAAGATTATGGAAAAAATAATGAAAAAATTTTTAAAAAACTATTTATTAGTAGTAATGATGTTTGTAGTAACATTAATCCCATCTAAAGTTTTTGCTCAAGACAAGATTGTAGAAGATCTTGAAAAAGGAGGAACAATAGATGTAAATGTCGTTGATCCAAATAATTTAACAAAAACATTAAATTATTTTAAGGAAGAGTATATTAAATCTATACCAAGTGATACGACAGAAGAAGATAAAAATAAAATGGTAGAAGATGCTAATACACTTTATACACCCCCAGGAAGTATAGTTGGAGAAGTCCTATCAGCATATATATCTTCACAAATTAAAGAGCAAGATACCATTGTTAGTGTTTATGATTGCGATAAAGATTATAATTGTAAGGTTAATATAGATTTTTTGAAGGGTTTTCAAGAATCTTTAATTCAAACTAAAGAATATAATGTAAAATTCAATTTTATAGGTAAATATGATTCAAATGTAGAAGATGAATTGATAGAAATATATAAAAAAATAAATAATACGGATAGTCAAGGCAGTTTTACATTAGAAGATATAAATATGATAGATTACTTATATAATTTATCAAATGATAATTTATCTATGACTTATCTATTACAAAATGCAATTAATTTTACAGATGCAATAAAAGAAGTAAATAATAAAAATTATAATTTCTTTCTATTACCTAAGTTAGGTGAAGCATTTCCTTCTATGATTGGAGCAGGTAGTGAAATAATGTTTGGTGATAAAAATAGTGTATATTTTATAAGTTCACCTA
Source organism: uncultured Bacilli bacterium (assembly GCA_947593955.1). Taxonomy (GTDB): domain Bacteria; phylum Bacillota_I; class Bacilli_A; order RF39; family UBA660; genus RGIG3091. The sequence goes on from CANQDV010000070.1 coordinate 1,006, forward strand.
ATGCTACTAATCCAGCATCTTTTGGTTTGGGTTATAACTATATAATATATATTGATGAAAATACACCAGATACAACCGAAGATTATATTAGTGCTGCTAAAAAAAAGAATAAATGATTATTATGGTAAAGAAGTAGTTGATATTAAATTTAAAGAAAGTTTAAAAGATGCCGTAGAAAAAGATTGTAACTATCAATGTAGTTATGAAGACTTAGCAGAAGATGAATATGCCTATGGTAAATTCAAAATGCTACCTAATATGTATACGGTAACAATTAATAATAAAGAATATTCTTTCTTAATTGTAAAAGATAATACCAAATTAAGCTATCCAAAAGGAATAGATACAGTAGATTATACTACTAATATAGCAATCGAAAGTACATCAAATAGTATTCCGCTTGATAGTAAAATAGAAATTAACTTATATACTAAAGATTCCGAAGAATTTAAAACAATAGAAGATACCCATAAAGAGTATAATTTCTATGATGTATTTGATATAAAATTATTTTCCCAAACTGCCGATAAATATATAACTAAGTTAGATGATGGTTATTTTAGAGTAAAACTTCCTTCTAAAAAAGAATATGAAGGTAAAGAATTATATGCTTATTATTTTAATGAAAATGGGGAAACAGAAAAATATAAAGTAACACAAGAAGATGGATATATATATTTTGATACAACACATTTTAGTGTATATTCAATAGGAGAAGAAAAAAGAGCTTTAGATAGTACACCAAAAACTGGAATTAAAGATTATTCTTCATTAGCGTTAATTATTACTTTAATTTCATTCTGTGGAATAGTAAAATTAAGAAAAAATTAATATAGAATTTAAATGAAGTGGTTTAGAAAGCCATTTCTTTTTTTATTGTAAAATTAAATATTTTTGAATTTTTTTCGTGTTATAATTTGTTTATATATTGAAAGTACTTTCAAATAAAGAAAAGGAGAAAGAAATGGATGATGAATTTGTAAGAGTATATTATTTGTATAAAGACCTGATATTTCGTTTGGCTTTTAGTTATACAGGTACAATATCAGATGCCGAAGATATAACCCAAAATGTCTTTATCAAATTATATAAGAATTTTACAAAATTTAAAGATGATGATTACATTAAAAATTGGTGTTTGCGAGTAGCAATTAATGAATGTAAAAATTTAAATTTCTCTTATTGGAAACGGAAAATATTTACTTTAAATGAAAATTTAGATAGAAGTACATGTTTCATAGAAAGTACCAACGAAGTATTGGAGAATGCTATATTTGAACTACGTAAAGATGAGCGAATTATAATCTATTTACATTATTATGAAGGTTATAAAATACAAGAAATTGCTAAATTAATGAAAAGAAAACCCGCAACTATTCAATCTATTTTGAATCGTTCCCGGAAAAAATTAAAAATAAAAATACAAGGAGAATATGAATATGAAAGATAAAAAAAATATAAAAAATATACATACATCTAAAGAATTAGACAATAGAATTTTTGAAAATACCATATATAAAAATAAAGATAAGAAAGTATTTAAATTAAATTATATTTCTTTAGGAGTAATTTTAATGCTATTTCTTAGTGGAGCAGTTATTGCTAAAAATACTATAAATCCTCTTTTAAAAAGAATTAAAGCACAAGATAATTTAAAAAGTTTAACTATTAGTGTTGATAATCAAAAAGAGTTACCTGAAAAATCTGATTTAGTTTGTAATAAGAATATTAATTTAAAAGATGTTCAAGAACAACTAGGAATAGAATTATTAGATTTTGACAAAATTTCTAATATTACTTTTAGTAATTGTGAAGTAGTTAAAGATGAAAATGGTAAAATAAGAACAGTAAGTCTATATTCCTCTAATGATTATATATATGATTTTATCAGTGATATTTTAAATAATACTAACAATCAAAAAGATAAAAAGTATTTTAATTTAGGAATAAAGTTTATGAGTGATAAGGCATTAGAAGAAGATAAAGAAAAATTTAAAAATATAGTATTATTAACTGGTGAAGAAGATGTTTTAGATAATACAGAAACTAGAATAGAAAACTATCATATAAATAGTCTAAATACTGATGCTATTATATTAGAAAATAATATAGCGTATTTTGTTTATGATGATGTTTTATATTATTATGCAGTAGTAAATTATACAAATTCTGAAATGATAAATATATTAGAAAATATAAAATGATTATTTACGTAAATAAATTAAAATAATAATCAAAAAAATCTTGCTGATGCTAATGTTAGAGAAATAAAAAGATTATGCGATTTAGCAAATGAGTAATAATTGTAATATATTAATAAAAAAGATAAATATGGAAGAATATTTTGATAAAGCAATAGAACTTGCTAAATTAGAAGTTAAAAATTTATCAACGGGAAAATAAAAAATGTCAAAAACTATTTAAAAGTTATAATCAGGAACTTTATTAAAAATTTCAACTAAAATATTTAGAATAATTTTTAAAAGAAAATTAAATAGAAACAAATCTAGATAATAATGGATTTGTTTTTTAATATTAATATATAATATATTTTTAATAGTTTTAAAAATATAAAAGTTAATCTTTTCACAAAAATTTCAAAAAAGACTATTCCAAATTTATTTGATATGTTATAATCACAATGTTATATATAGTAATTGGAGGTAGGCATTAGTGTGAAAAAAATATAATAATATACAATATAAAAATAAAGAAAAGTAGAAAATAAAAAGGAGATAATATGATAGAAGTAAAAGAAATAAGTAAAAAATTTATAAAGAAGGTTAATAAAAAAGATACAATTACCTTTTTAGCAGATGATAGTATAAGTTTTTCGGCAAAACCTGGTGAAGTTTTAGGAATACTTGGTCCTAATGGAGCAGGTAAAACTACGCTTTTAAGAATGATTGCAGGAATTATGGAACCGAGTAGTGGGGAAGTAATTATTGATGGATTAAATTATAAAGATAATGAAGTGCAAATAAAAAAAGAAATAGCATTTTTAAGTGGTAATACAAAATTATATAAAGACATATCTGCTTATGAACTTTTGAAAATGTGTGGTGAATATTATAATATTGAAGCATCAAAACTTGAAAAAAGAATTAATGATTTAACTAACGAATTTGATATGAAATCATTTATTCATCAAAAAATTGAAAATTTATCAACTGGTCAAACTCAAAGAGTTGGACTAGCTAGATGTGTAGTCCATAATCCCAAATATTATATTCTTGATGAAGCAACAAGTGGTTTAGATATAATATTAAGTCAAATTGTTTTAAACTTTATAAAAAAAGAAAAAGCTAATGGAAAATGTATTTTATATTCAACCCATTATATGGAAGAAGCTGAAAATATTTGTGATCGAGTTGTTATGATTCATAAGGGAAAAATAATAAAAATTGGTACACCTTCTTCAATTGAAAAAGATACAAAAACAAATAACTTAAGAGATGCGTTCTTTGCTTTAATTGGAGGTGTTGAAAATGAATAATGCTATTATAACAACTATAAAAAAGGAATTAAGAGCGATTGTAAGAGATAAAAAATCATTATTAATGATGTTGGCTACACCAATAATGATTCCTTTAGTTATATTTATGTTTTCTTTTATTTACGATAGCATAATAGATGAAAAAGATACTGAAAAATATCTTGTTGGTATTAATTACACTATGAATGATATTGAATTAGAAATTTTAAAAGATATGGATTTTGAAACAAAATATTATGCTAAAAAAGAAGAAATGGATGAGGCATTTAAAAATGGTGAAATAGATGCTTTTGCAATAAAAAAGGATAATCAATATTCTATATATGCAAATAACAAAAGTCAAAATAGTACCTATGCTAGTTATAGTTATTCTGAATATTTAGATGTTTATAATAATTATTTAGCTCAAGAGTATCTTACAAACATCAATGCTGATTTAGATAAAGTTTATAATAATATAAGTTATAATTATGAAGAATTGCAAGGATCAAATGATTTAGTTAATGAAATAATTACTATGGGATTCATTTTTGCAATTATGTCAATTTCACTAACAGCGATTTATTGTGCTACTGATTCAACAGCTGGTGAAAAAGAAAGAGGAACATTAGAAACTTTATTGACTTTTCCAATTAAAAGTGAAGAACTAATTACAGGTAAATTTTTAGCAATAATGATAGCATGTTTTATTACATCAATTTTAAGTACAACATTAGCTGTAATATCTTTAGAAATATCAAGTAATGTATTTGAAATATATAATGATACAGTTTTAAATTTCAATTTTGCTACAATAACTATGGGATTATTAATTATGATAGCATTTTCAGTATTTATTAGTGGTGTTTGTATTGCAATAGCAAGTTTAACAAAATCATATAAAGAAGCTCAATCAACATTAACTCCAGTTAGTTTTGTAACTTTAGTTCCTATATTTTTAGATATACTAGAAATTAATTTAAACCCAGCATTATCTTTAATTCCTGTTATAAATCATACCATGTTATTAAAAACTATCTTTTGTGGAACTATCCAAATGGGAGATGTAATTAATATAATCATTATGTTTGTTTCAACAATTATATATTCAATAATTATTATCAAATTAATTACCAAACAATACAAATCTGAAAAAGTACTATTTTCAATTTAAGACTCAGTTGAGTCTTTTTTGATGCTATATTTTTAAAATTAGTTTCTTAATAAAAAATTAAGATTTATATAAGATTTAATTAATAAAATTTAGTTTAAAAACTTTTACAATATCTTTAG
>CANQDV010000071.1 GCA_947593955.1 uncultured Bacilli bacterium
GGGCAAATCCCCTTTGCACACTTATATTGGTTTTACCAATATAGTAGTGTGTTACCTAGTTGTCAAAAAACTAGGTCTATTCCGAAATTCATTAGTTACATAGTTTCTTTTGAATTTCTACAAAAAATAATCACTTTAAATTTTCCACTCTTGTTTTTCTTGAACTGATAAATTTTTATCAATTCTTTTTTCCATTTTTTTCTTAAAGAATACAAAAGGAAATGTAAACGCTGTAAAACATATTCCAATAATTAAAAGTATAAAATTAAGTGGTTTATCTTTTTTGGAAACTTTATTAGGATTATTTTTATTATAATACAAATCAAAAGTATTTCCTAAATTATCATTTAAATTTCCATCTTCATATTGATCACTAACATATACATATTTTTGATTATCAACATAATAATATGAAACAGGTTTATATTTATCATTATCGGCACCTAAATTATAAATTTCTGAATATATAGTTGCAGTTGTAATATTATTGTTATTTTTTAAGCTGAAATAATTAATTGCATTATATAATTGCCAACCTAAAAATCCTATGCCCATTGCAAAAAGGAAAACATAAAATAAATATATACTAGATATTGAAGAACCATTTTCATATTCTTCGCCATTGCTATTTTTTTTCAATATTTTATTAAAACGTTTTTTTGGAATTAAAAATGAAGCAATTGCTACTAAAAACAATGTGGTCAATATTCCCATTATAGGATTTAATCTGCTTTGATCAACAGAATTGTTTGTATCAAAATAAATACATTCGCTAAGATTATTTTTATCACAATACATTATTGCCGTTTTTTTGTCAGGAATATCTAATTCAATGATTTTATCATCTGTATTGTAAATTTTTTCAACATAAACTTTCTCTTCATTGTCCTCATAGTATAATATTCCAGAATCACTATAAACATATTCTTTAATATATCCTGTTTCTTTTGTTTTCCATCCAATATATGATCCAATTGTAGTAATAAAAACTAAAAGACCCGCTATTAAGAAAATCCAACCAAAAATTTTTGCTAATCTACTATTTCCGACACTTTTATTAATTTCATTATAATTCAATTATTACGTTCTCCTCTCTTTTAAATAAATATTATTATTATAAAATAAATAACAAAAAACATTATTGCACCAGCAATAGAAGTTCCACCTCTATTTTTTGCAATTTCCAATAATTGTGTTTCATTTGCTGTTGGATTTTCATTTTTTATGTTTCTTAATTTTCTTGTTATATCCCATTTGTATAATGGGCAAAACATAAATCCAATAATCATTCCAACAAAACTTCCAATAAATGGAAATATATAACTTATTATACCACCAATGATGACTATCAATATAGAAACTAAATACATTTTTCTATAAGCAAAATAACCAATTCCAAAAATTATACTCCAGATATTTATTCCACCATTTTTTACACTTTCATACATCTTATCCGCTTTAGCACCAATATATGCTTTAATAAAAGTTTCATCGAAATCAGTTTGAACAACCTGATTGTTACTTTTATTATCCTGAATATTTCGTGAATTTATTGATGTTTCACAATTCTTACAAAACTTATCATCAACACTAAGATTTGCTCCACAATTTTTACAATACATACAATTACCTCTCTTCTTTATGAGTAAATTTTTTCTACCTTAATAAAAAGGTAACACATAATTTATCTTTTTACATTATAATTTTGCTTTTGTACATTTTGATAAGGAAATCCGAAATAATATAAAATTTTGATTGAATAAATCTAAATTTATTTCTTTATTTCCATAGTATTGTTTAATATTTAAAACTAATTCTTTAGATGAATTTAAAATTGCTTGTAAATAATCATGCTTTTTGTCTATATTATTCATAACCTAACTCACCTTCTCTATTGATACAAGATTATAATAACCATTATTTAATTTAAATGTTACTTTTATATTATTTGTTATTATTGGCTCTCCTTCATCATAAATATAATCTTTAACTACATAATAAAAGTTAAAAGTTTTATCATTATGCTCTTCTTTAATATATTCATATTCTACGGTACTACCTGTTCCATAACACGTACAGACGAAATTATCAGTTAAAGCATCTTCTGCATATTCACTAAATATTTTATAATCTACTTCTTCTCCAAATAAATGTGTATAATTTTCCTTTAAAAATTCTTTTTGAATACAAGCACATCCTAAACCCATATATTTTAAAAAGAATCTTACTTTAAATTCATTATCTAATTCTTTAATATTATTAAAGAATGTTCTATTATCCCATAATGCCACAATATTATCGCTAATTTTTCTAATATCATTTTTATTATTTAATTGAAGACTTTTCCCAAATCCATATTCAAATTCTTCGTTTAATTCTTTTCCATCGATCATTACTGGGAAATTAAAGCCAGTTTTTTGACAAAAATTTAATAATTCTTTGTTATAATTTAAATTATCTAAATTATAACTACAACTTTTTATATCATCAATTACATATCTCCCATTAACTAACTTAAATTTAATAGAAAAAGCACCATACTCATTATTATCTTCCCCAGCAATAGCTTCTCCACTATAATTATAAGCAATCGTATTATCCTTTTCTTCTTTAGATTCTAATTTATAATCATATCCAGCATTACCTGGAATAACTTCATTTGAACAATAATAACCGTCTACTTTAGTAAAATATTCATCTAAATCAATATTATTATATTTATCCAATTTAGAATTAAATAATATATTTGATAATTCATCTATAACTTTGCTTGAATAACAATTAGATGTTATTTTTCTAGCATAATAAATATCAGATATAGTTAATACTGATAATTTATTAATACTTTCTATTGCACCATTATCAATTAATAAATTAATAAAGTTTTCTAATTCTTCTTTTTTAAGACCTTTTACATTATTAATATTAGTTACTATTTCTCTTTTAACTCCATCTTTTTCACATAATTTTTTTAGTGCCTCATCATCTTGTTCATTACCAGTATTATATTGGCATTTTTCATTTGAATTATTGCTTTGATTGTTATTATTTTGATTATTATTTGAATTATTACTACTATTATTGTTTAAATATTCATTATCTCTACTTATTCCTATAATCGTAAATGCTATTACAAAACCAACTATAAATACCAATCCTATAATAAGAGCAATTTGTAACTTTTTATTTTCTTTTATATTTTTTAACATCTTATACCTCTTTCTATCTTTACCACTCCTGTTTCAAAAATTAATTATGTTTAAAAATATATTGATTATTAATCAACTATCCACATTAAAATCAATTTATTATTGTTTTCAAATTCTATAATATATCTTTCAGCATAAAAATCTTCAATATTATAATATATTGTTTTTATTTTGCTATTTTCAACTTTGCTATTTTTATCTAAAGAATATAAATAGTCATCTTCATTTATAAAATAATTATCTAAATTACCTAATATTTGTTTAATATTCGTATATATTATTTTGCCTTTATATTCAATTTCTCGATTACTTTTAACATAATATTTTTCATTATCACCTTGATTTAATTCAAGTTCCCTAACATAATCATATTTTCTATTATTATTTAATGAATACTTTTCACCTGATGCTGTAATTCCTAAAACATCATAATGATAACCACAAGTAGCATCACCAGTATGTAATTCTGTTAATCTGACAAATTTTTGACTAATAGTTAGTTTCTTAAATGAATTAGCAAACTTCTCTAAATCTTCTGATTTAATATCACCATAAGATATTTCAGTATTCAATTCATAAACATCACCATTAGTTGTTAATAAGTACATATTTAAATTTGCTGTACATTCAGCACTATGAACATATATACTTTTTACACTATCTACTTTCATTTCAATTTTGTTATCATTAAAATAAAAATACGCTTTATTATTTTCTAAAATTAAATCTAAATTTTGACTTTCTACAGGATCACCAATTGGAAGTCCAATAGTTCCATTACCTTCTAAAGCATTAACACTATCAAATTTTTTAGTAGAAAAATCATATTCTTCATAATCAGTTTTCATTTCTGTATTAACATTAATGCTTTTAAAATCCAATTCTTCAAATCCCTCTTTTTTTAATTCTTCTTTAGTAATATTTCCACATTTATTCTTTAACAAATAATCTGAAGCTGCAGAATTATTATTATATTTACAATTATCTTCGGTTAAACTATTATCACCACTAGAATTGTCTATATTATCACCATTATCAGAATTATCATCAATTAAGTTGTTGTCATTATTAGGTTTGTTATTTAAATAATAAACACCACCACCTATGCCAATTCCACAAATAATAACTGCAACAATTATTATAATTGTTAATATCACTTTGTTGGTGTTTTTCACATTATTTTCATTACTAGTTTCATTCATATAATCTACCTTCTTTCTTTTATTTTATCATTTATTATTAGAAAACAAAATAATGTTAATTTTAATATTAGTTTTCTTTACGTAAATAAATATTTATTTTTAATTACAATTTCGTTAAATACCTTTATTATTTTCTTTTAAATTTCTAATATCTTGCATAGAACAAGTTAATATATTAGCCATCAAAGTCTCTTGTTCTTTTAAAGTTTTTTTTATAATAAAATACCCACTAATAAGGGAGAGGACACTTATTATAAAAGCAACAATAACAAAAAAATGTAAGTTTTCAATAAAAAACATCTCAATATCACTCATATACTCTACCTTTCTTTTCTATTATTATATCACACTTTCAATAATAGACCCACACTTTTGTTAATAATTACAACTTAAATGGGAAAATTATTATGGTGATAGTATTATGATAGATAATAATTTAAAAGCTTGTAGAGAAGAATTAGAAATGACCCAAGAGGAATTGGGTTATGTATTTGGCGTAAGTAAAAATACTGTATCAGGTTGGGAAAATGCACATGATACTATGCCTTTTAATAAATTGATGAAATTTTGTAATTTATATGATTATTCATTAGATTATGTTTGTGGTTTTACTAGAAGAAACACAAAATACGGAAAGTTTAGCACAAATAAACAAAAGATAGGCAAAAGATTAAAGGAATTGAGAATTAAACTTAATCTATCACAACAAGCATTAGCAGATGATTGTAATTTTTCACAAGCAACTTATAGTACTTATGAAACAGGAAAATTTTTAATCAATACTATAACAATTTATACTATATGTAAAAATTATAAAATATCTATGGATTGGCTTGTTGGTAGAAAAAGTAGTCCAAAAATAGACAAATAAAAAAGCGAGAGTATGAAATAAAATCATATTCTCACTTTTTCAATATATCTAACGAATAACAATAGTCATATACAT
>CANQDV010000072.1 GCA_947593955.1 uncultured Bacilli bacterium
AAGATACCGAGTATCAAATTAAAACAGCCGAAGAAATTGTTAAAGTTTTAAATAGTGCTAGAAGAAAGGAGGCAGTAGAAAATGATAAAAAGAAACATAAAGATTAGTATAGGTGCAATAGTAATAAATTTTTTATTGTTAATTTTTGCTATTTTTAGTGTGATTTTAAAAAAGGATTTATATTATGATTGGTATTGGATTTTTGTTACTTTAATGTTGCTATTTGAAGTATTGTATGTTTTGATTTGGAGTAAGGTTGGAATAAATCTTGATAAGCATAAATCCAATACTATAAATAGGTCATTTAATGATATAACAGTAGTTACTATTGTAATGAGTGGTTTATTATACATAGCAGTTTTGTTTTATGAATTTTTAGATAAAAGTATTAAAACAAATTTATTTGTCATTTGGCTAATGTACGTATTGCTAACCCTTGCGATATTATTTAATTATTTAGCAGTTTATAGTGCGAATAAAGAAACGAAAGAACTTGTTGAAAAAACATTCAATAAAAAAAAATAATGACACCAATGACACGAAAAAATTGGAGTATCCCTCCAAAAAATTCCTGTCATGCTGTCATAAAAGGAGTATAAATGAAAAAGTATATTACTGATTTTCCAGATTTGCTAAAAGAATGGGATTATGATAAAAACTTAATTTTACCAAACAATGTTACTTATGGAAGTAGTAAAAAAGTATGGTGGAAATGTTCTAAATGTAATAATCAATGGGAAGCGACACCAAAAAATAGAGTTAAAGGTACTGGATGTCCTGTATGTTCTTTGTCCAAAATTAAGAAAAATAGAAACTTAACTCTAATCATGGAAAAAGGGAGTCTTTTAGATAATAGACCTGATTTAGCCAAGGAATGGGATTATGATAAAAATAAAAATTTAACTCCAGCAGATGTTACTTGCGGAAGTGGTAAGAAAGTATGGTGGAAATGCAAATTTGGTCATAGTTGGGAAACTAAAATAAATAATAGGGTGTCTGGTTCAAATTGCATATATTGTACCAATCAAAAGTCAATTTTTGGAGTAAATGATTTAAAAACAACTCATCCAAATTTAGTCAAGGAATGGGATTATGATAAAAATAAAGAGTTATTACCTGAAAATTTTATGGCTGGATCTAATGTTAAAGTATGGTGGAAATGTGAATTAGGTCATAGTTGGAAAACATCCATAAACCATAGAACTAATGGTACACGTTGTCCAAAATGTTTTAAAGATTATGGTACTTCTTTTGCTGAACAAGCAATATGCTATTATTTATCTAAAGTTGCTATTGTAAAAAATAGAGAAAAAATAGATAATATGGAAGTAGATATTTATTTACCTGATTATAGAATCGGTTTTGAGTATGATGGAAAATATTATCATAGTTTAGATAAAAGCAAATTAAAAGAAATAGAAAAAAACTATGTAATATCAAAAAACGGAATAAATTTATATCATATAAAAGAATCTAATAAAAATTTACTAGATGATAAGAATAAAATCATTTATTGTAAAGTAAATAGAGATTATACATACATTGTTGAAATCTTAAAAAGTATAGAAAAAATTTTAAAAATAGATTTAGGAAAAATTAATATTATTGATGATAGTATAAGCATTTATAATTCATACATATCAACTGTAAAAAAGCATAGTATTTTTGAAGAAAATAAAGAGTTGGTTAAAGAGTGGGACTATGAGAAAAACAAAGGCTTGTCACCTCAAAATTTTATGACTGGATCTAATGTAAAAGTATGGTGGATTTGCCCTAAATGCAGTAGTTCTTATTTAGCTTCAATATCGCATAGAGTAAACGGTACGGGATGTGTATATTGTTCTGGAAAAAAGGTAAATGAAACAAACAATTTAAAAAATAACTATCCAATACTTTCTTCTAAATGGGATTATAAAAAAAATGGTGATTTGATACCTGATAACGTATATTTTAATAGTAGGAAAAAAGTTTGGTGGATTTGTTCTAATTGTCAAAAATCTTTTTTAGCACCAATATGTTCTAGAATAAGATCTAAAACTTTAAATTGTCCTGAATGCATGCATAAGCATATAGGAAATATGAATAGCAAGAATGTTTCACATAAACGTAATGGTATTTATGAGAAAAAGGCCAATTTAGTTAAAGAATGAAATCAAAAAAATGGTGTATTAACTCTAAAAGATGTTACTTGTGCAAGTGGTAAGAAGGTTTGTTGGGAATGTTCAAAATGTGAAAATGAATGGCAAACAAAAATATATAACTGTACTAATGGACATGGATATCCTAAATGTAAATAAACAAATAATGGAAGTGAAATAAATTGAATAATGATAAATTATATACTTATGTATCAGTAGTTTATGATGATGATATGGTGGGAAAAATTATAAATAATTCATACTACTACAAAACAGATATAGAAAATATTTCAATTGGCGATAAAGTTTTAGTTGATCGACAAGGAAAAGAAGTCGAAGCTAAAGTTATAAATATTGAATATGTAAATGAAGATAATTTTTTATATCCTTTAGAAAAAACAAAAAATGTCATTAAGATTATTAATGATAAGAAACATTTTGATAACAATTGTTTCAAATTGAATGATAGTAATTACTATAATAAATCTTTACTGATTATTAAAGATAGTAATAGTTTTAAAGAAAATAATTGCAATTTTGAAAAAGTAACTATTTTACAAAAAAATTATAATAATTTAGAAGTATATATTAAAAATGCTTGCGTAATAATAACTGTTGGAAATGTTAAATTATATAATATTGATAATAAATTTGTAATTAATATAAATAATACTAATAATAAAGGTTGCTTTACCTGTAATTTAACAATAACTAATAATAATGATTATAATTCAGTAATTAATTCAATATATCATAGTATATATACTGATGGTTTAATTACATTAGATTTATTTGATGTTGCATCTTCTTTAAATGGTAATTTTTCTTTTAAATCAATTAAGTTGGAAAAGTTAAAAGAAATAAATAATTTTTCTTCATCGACAAATCAAAAAATATTTATATGTTTTAATTTTTGTGATGATGTTACTTTTCAAAAAATTCAAAAAATTATTGAGCAAATAAAAAATAGATTTTTAAATGCTGATGTTAGTTATTCACTTCCAATAATTAAAGAAAAAATAAATTCTAAAATGATAATTAATTTTTTTTATGAAGAAAATATTTGTACAAATTGTGATGAAAAAATGATAGATATATTACACGAAACACCTAGTATAAAATCATATTAATATCATCATTAAGAAAAAATAAAAGTATTTATTGCTGATTAATCATTTTTTAAGGAGGTAAGAAATGAAAAAATATGACATGGAAATAACAGACAAAAATATTATTGATAGTATCGAAAAAGATTACTTAAATAGGAATAAAAAGTTAAATAGATTAGTTGAACTAATTAATTCGCTTGAAACAAATGCTGTAATTTCAATAGATGGAACTTGGGGTTCAGGTAAAACAGTTTTTGTAAAACAATTAGAGTTGTTAAATAGAAATTGTAGTATATGTCCAAATATTTTTAATAAAGATATAATAAATGTATTTAGACAAAATTTTGTAGTTTATTATTATAATGCTTGGGAAAACGATATGCATGATTCTGCTTTGCTTTCAATTATATATAATTTAATAAATGATTTTTCTAAAGAAAAAAATCAAATTGTAAATGGAAAAATTCAAAATTTTATAAATTTTAATGAATTATTAAAAACAATTAGTCATAATGTTATTGATTTGGAAAAAGTTGTGTCATTTGAAGATTTGACTAAAGAAATACATACTGTTGAAGAAAAGAAAAATGCATTAAATTTAATACTTGAAGATGTAATCCCTAAAGATAAAAAATTAGTTTTTATTGTAGATGAATTAGATAGATGTAAACCTAGTTTTGCAGTTAACATGTTAGAAACATTAAAACATTATTTTAATAATGACCAAGTGATATTTATAGTTTCAACAAATAATGAACAGTTAAGTTATACAATAAAGAAGTTTTATGGAGATAACTTTGATGGTTATAGTTATTTGAACAAATTTTTTGATTTAATAATTGAATTAAGTGAATTTAATAGTGAAGATTATTTGAATAAAAAGTTTAATATTAATAAAACTAATCTATATTCTACTACTGCTTTATTTGAAATAATAAACTATTTTAAATTAAATATGAGAGAAATAAATAGACTTATGAGTGATTTTAGTATACTAGAGTATTATTTTAATACATCTTTTGGTTTTTATGAGGAAGATATTATAGCAAAATATATATTTTTACCATATTGTTTAGCACTAAAAATTAAAGATAAATATAAGTTAACACAATTTTTAAATGGAGAAGGATATAATAATTTGGAAAAGTTTATATTATCAAAAGAAAATATGAAAAAAATTATAAACAAAGAAATTATAAAACAAAATGATAAAATAGATATCAATAATATTGACATTAAAACAACATTATTAAAAAGATATAATATGTATTTTAATAATGTTGTTGATAATGAATTATCTTTAAATCATAATAAAAATATTTTTTTTGACACTTTTTCATTATTAGGAGATTATACAAAATTTAATTCCTAAATAATGAAAAAAATAAATATTAGAGTAACAGGAATCCTAGTAGTTTTTTCAATTACTAGGTTTTATTTTACTTATTTAAATTTAGTGTAGTTATAAGTTACTTACTTAATTGTTACTATTTTTGTGTGTACACAGTATTCATCCAACTCTTTGCCTCATACCACCAGATAAATTACTTGGATAAGCATTTATAAAATCTTTTAAACCGTACGTTTCTAATAAGTTTAGGACATATTGTTTATTTTCTTCATTTAAATCACCATTTATTTCTAATCCTAATAAACAATTTTCTAAAATTGTTCGCCACTCAAATAAGTTATCACTTTGTAACATATAACCTATACTACTGTTTTGAATATTTTTAATCTCGCCATTTGATAAATTTTCAATACCACTTAAAATTGATAATATAGTCGATTTTCCACAACCACTTGGCCCTACAATTGCGACAAACTCACCTTCTAATAGGTCAAGCGAAAAGTCATCGATTGCTAAAATTTCATTTTTGGGAGTATGATATATTTTATTTAGGTTTTTAATCTTTAAAATAACTTTGTTCATACTATAC
>CANQDV010000073.1 GCA_947593955.1 uncultured Bacilli bacterium
TATTATATAAATTAATTATTTTTTCATTATCTAAATCTGGTAAGGTCATTACACTTTTGCAGTATTCACATTTTCCAATATTTGTTCCTGTTATTGGTATGATGTTACCACCACACATTTTACATTTAAAAATCATTATTATCACTACTTTCTAATACTTCTACATATGGTATACCATCATATCCACCTATTATATAGCCTGTAATATTATCTTGAGTCTTTATTTTATACCAGGTATATTCATTTTCTTCTGTATCTATAATTGTAAATATATTTCCTTTATAAACGTTACCCAAAACAGCAGAATATAAAGTGGAATCCATTCTTATTCGAATGTAATCATTAACGATTTTTAATTGTCTAACTGTTTTATCTCTTTTATTTGATCTATTAAACAAAAATTTAAGGTTATCGCCTGTATCATTAATCAACCCTTCTTTACCATTTTTTTGTTTAATTAAATACCAAATTGTTCCTTTAGTAATTTTAGTATCTAAAATAGTATATATTTCACCTTTTTTAGCTATTCCTAAAATATAATTATTATCTTTGTAATTATCATTCTTAAGAATTTTTTTATCTTTTAATGGAATATAGTTATTAGTTATTTCTATTTGCATAGCATTTTCATCACGCGAGTTACTATTATCAGAAAATATAATAGGAACAACAGTTAAAAAACCTATTAGGAATAATATAGCAATGCCTAAAAAGTAATAACGTATTTTAATAAGATGTTTATCTTTGGATGTAAAATTCTTTTTAATATTATCATTTTTAGCTAATATTGCATTTTTATTATCTTTATCGACAATTATTTTTCGACTAGCATTTATATACCATGAAGGATTAATGAAATACAAAATTATTTCTAAAATAAAAGTTAATATAAATAATGAACTAATAAAATAGTAATTATGAATAGTAATAAATATTGTAGCGATATCTAAAATTAAAATTCCAAATAATGGGATAGCCGAAAATTTATTTACTTTTCGACGCCCCATTTTTAAAATACAATTGATTAATAGAAAAAGTAAAGATATTACTTGAATAACAACTATTATGGGGAATTGCATGTATCCAACACTATCTTTAAAAAAGAATAATTGAGGAGTAGTATTGGCAAAGCAGTCAACACTCATAATAATCTTTATAATTGTGATAGTTGCTAAAAAGAATAACGTCAATAAATAATGACCAATTGAGATTGATTCCTTAATTACGGTTATTTCATATTTATCATCACCAATATTGGTAGCTCCTTCTAAAATACTTTGGACTTTTGAATCATAATCAGCTTCGTCTTTCCCGGATTTTTCCATTATTTTATTAATTCCTACAACTAAATCTTGCATTGCTCCTATTTTATCAATATTTAAACTTTGCAGCATAGCAAAACTTTCAGGAAGCTCATATGCATCAATTTGACTATAAACCGGAATTATCGTTTTATTTTTATTTTTCTTAGTTAACTCTAAATAACGACTCCATTCGTTTTTAACCCATACCGATTCAAGATTATCTACCGAAGTTCCCACTACTATCATAATTTTAGCGCTATTTAAGGCAGAGAAAATATATGGTTCAAACTCAGTACCTAATTTATTTTCTAATGTTCTTCTAGCAAAGAACACTTTATAATTTTGTTGCGTTAATTTATCGTATATTTCTTCGGCAATTACACTATCTTTTGTTCGTTGTTTATTTTTGTTAGTTTCTTTATAACAAATAAAGATATCATAAGGCTTTTCTTTTGCCGAAATTTCTAATATTTTCTTTTGAATTTTACCAATTTGGCTAGCTTCTTTTTTATATAATTCTAAAGCGTCTCCATAAGCATTCTTGATTATATATTTATAATCCGAATCGTCTTTTATTGAATCAATTATAGTACGATGACAAGTAGGAACTTTGGTATTAGTTTTAGGATCATCAACATATTCGACACCATACTTGCATAAAATTAATCCCCAATGTGCTTCGATTTGCTGATTATCTATTTCCAGAATTGTCTCATATACTCCGTATGCTTTATCAAATTCATTAGACAATCTTAAATTATTAGCTCGATTATATAAATTTACTATTTTTTCACTATCTAAAGCTGGCAAAGTCATCACACTTTTACAATACAAACACTTACCAGTGTTAGTATTTTCGATTGGTACTATATCTCCGCCACACATCTTACATTTAAATACCATACTAACTCCTCCACTAAATATTTAGTTTTTATTTATACTATTTATATGTGGTAAATTTTATCAATAGCGATAATTTATTAATTTTTTTTCATAAAATTATCATATACTTGATTATTTTCTTCAATTATTTCTTTTAACTCTTTTTTATCCACTATTTTTTTATATGTAACAATATGCCATTTAGGTATAATTATTACTAAGATAATATCTATTATTATTGTAGATAATATATAATACCAAAAATGCCATTTTTTCCAAAAATTAAATATGGCAATTATCTTTAATAAGAGTCCTATAACAAAACAAATTCGGCTTTTCTTAAAATTACTTCTATCAATAAAGCTTAAAATTATTCCTACCAAATTAATTGCTAAAGAAAGAAATGAGGTAAATATTCCTATAATTACTATATCTAAAACTTCCCATCCTCGCGCAGATAAATAATTTACAACATTAATTATTAAGAGCGCTATCATCATAAATATAGTTAATTCTTGATACCATAATGGTAATTTTTCTTTAACTACATCTACCTCATAATAACCATTACGTAACTTTTTCACACCATTATTTATATCATGATTTGAAGAATTTTTAGAGTTAAATATTTTTTTAATACCTCTTATTAAATCTTGCATTGCTCCTATTTTATCAATATTTTGAGCTTGAAATTTAGTAAACTCATTTGGTAATTTATAGGCGTCTATTTTACTGTATACTGGAATCATTATTTTATTTTTATCTTTCTTCATAAATTCTAAATAACGACTCCACTCATTTTTAACCCATACTGATTCTAAATTTTCTTTACTTGTTCCTACTACTAACATTACTTTCGAACTTCTTAGTGCTGAATAAATATATGGTTCATATTCTGTCCCTAATTTTTCTTCTAATGTTATTCTTGAAAAGAATACTTTATAACCTTCTTTTATTAACTCTTCATATATATCTTCGGCTATAACACTATCTTCTGTTCGATTACCATTTTCATCTGTTTCTTTGTAACATATAAATATATCATATGGTTCTTCATTTTCAGATATTTTTAATATTCTTTTTTGAACTTTATCTATATATTCTGCATCTTTTTTATATAATTCTAATAATTCACCATAAGCTTTTTTTTGAATATATCTATATTCCACATCATTTAATATTGAACTATCTATTGTTCGATGGCATGTTGGCACTTTCTTTTTCGTTCTTATATCATCGACATATTCTACTCCATATTTACATAACAATAACCCCCAGTGGGCTTCTACTTGATTATTATCAATTTTCAATATTTCTTCATAAATTTCTTTTGCTTTATCGAATTCATTATCTAGTCTTAAATCAGTAGCTCTATTATATAAATTAATTATTTTTTCATTATCAGATGTAGGCAAAGTCATTATACTTTTACAATATAAACACTTTCCGATGTTTGTATTATTTATTGGTTCTACATCACCACCACACATTTTACATTTAAAAACCATACAACTCACCTAATACAATTATACTACTTTTAGACATTTTTGAATAGTATCTTAATCTTAGACAAAAAATACAAATATATATAAAAAGTAATTCAACTTTGTTTTTAACTTTTAAAATTAAATCTCCAAATTATCTTTGTTCCTTTTATGCTTAATGAAATTTACTTATCGGCTAAATAATTCTTTAAAATAGTCTAACTAAGGAATAATCCAAAAAATCCTGATGCAATAAGACACTTTTGTACCAGTTAAAGAGATATTTAAAAATATATTTGATAATTATGTTTAATATGTTCACTATTTGTGATAAAACAAAAAGTGTTATGTTTAAAATAACATATCACTTCGTCAACAATCTGAGAAAGGATTTGTGGAAAAGAGAATATTAGAGTTTGTTTGTGATATAGATATTATCTTATTACTAAATGAAAGTTATTTTTAGTAGATAAATAATCTTATCACATTAAGATTCTTCTTCTTGATCATCTAATCCAAGAAATCTAGCATATCTGTCATTATATCGATACTCACAAATATAACCTTGATCACCTTTAGAATTCTTAACTGTATACCATGTCTTACATTCGTCATAATTTTCATCATTTTTATCTAATTTAGTATCTAAAACTGTATAGTAATCGTTTTTGAAAACCGGAGAAAGACATCGACTATTAACATCTTCAAATTCTTTAATACATGCATTTTTTACAATTTTAATTTGATTTACATTTTCTTGCTTTCCATTAGCATATGAAGTAGTATAAAGGGAATGTAATTTTATAGCATAGCTACCCACAAAAAATATAATTACAATAAGCATCACTATATTGAAAACAAAAGTAGATCTTTTCCTTGTAAAATTAAGTCTAATTTTATCATTTTTAGTTAATATTTCTTCTTTTTCTTCATCATTAACGATTAATTTAGAACTAGAATCAATATACACATTGGGATTTATAAAATATAGTAAAATAAGAGGAATGGTCATTATTAACCAAAATATAGAAATAAATGCCAAATAATCTAAAGCTCCCAAAGCTAAAAATATACAACCTAAAATAGAAATACCAAGTAATATCATAGAGATGCGGTGAGCATGTTTACTACTATGCATTTTTAACAGACAACCACTAATGCTTAAAATAGATATCACAAACAAAGTTTCTATGATAAAGGAAGCAGATAAATCATGAGAAGTAGAATATGAAAATGGCATAGTAAAGGGAAAATATTGCTCAAAAAAACAAACTCCTGATATAAATACGCTTACCCCCGTTAATCCTAAAGCTATAAAATAAAACCATACGGGATATTTTACCTTTAATTTTGTTACTTCATATTTTCCTTGACCTAAACTTTTAACTCCGTCACTTGTCTCATTCAATCTTTTTTCTAATTCGGCATCTAAATTATTTTGTTTATCTGGAGTGGTTAATATTTTCTTAACCCCTCTTACTAAATCTTGCATTGCTCCTATTT
>CANQDV010000074.1 GCA_947593955.1 uncultured Bacilli bacterium
AAAACTTTATAACCTTTATCATGTAACATTTTAGAAGTGGTATGATATATTTCACCTTTAGGATCGGTTACAAATATACTTCTTGGTTTCTTTGCATTGGCAATAAAACTAATCATTGGAATTACACAAGTTACACTCTTACCAGATCCACTTGATCCTAAATAAACATAGTGTGGTGTTTCTTTATCAAACCATACATGAGTAATGTCTTTATCATAATAAACAGGAAATCCGACATCTTTTATATTAGATATTTTTTCCTTAACAAAGTTTTTATTTATCTCTGATAAAGTAGAAAATCTTGCCGATCCATATTCATTATTACTTTTAATTTTATGTTTAGCAATTATTGGCTCTATATAAATAAAACAAATAATAAAAACAATTAAAACTAACAATAAAGTAATAAGGGGCAAACTCATAAGATGCCCCTCACTAAATTATTGTTATAATACATACTCCTCCTTTTTCAACACATAAATTCTTTTGTGATAAATAAGTATATACTTTATGATTTTTTCGTTTTCAACAACAATATATCTATGTCCCCAAAACTTTTTATGAAACCATATCAATTTAGAAAGAAATTTTTTAAACTCTAATAATATGTTCTTATTCAATATCGTGAGCATTTTCTTGTTCCTTTCCTAAAACTTCTTTTCTAGCAAGTTCTAATCCATGTTTTAATGATGGACTTTTCATTACTTGATCGTAAGTTAATTCTAAAGCATCTAAGGTATCCTCTAGTTCGTAAGTATAACCATACTCATGGTTTTCAAGTTCATATAGAAACATATCTTTAATATAACCCTCACCAGTTTTATCTTGTTTTATTAAATCATTGTGTTCTTTTCTAATTTCATACCACATTTTGTTATATTCTTCTAAATCAGTTTTTCTAATAAATCCACCTGCTCCAATAGAATAAATTTTATCAGTATCTGTTTCTTTTAATCCCCATTTTTCCATCATATCTTTAAATTGATTATTGCTAAAAGCAAAGCCTAACGGAAAATCATTAACTCTCTTTTGATGTTTGTTTTTTATTTTTTCATATTTCATTTATAAATCTACCTCCATTTCTTTATCCAAACTTTTAGTAATATCATATTCTTTTATTTCAACGGAAAAATTATTTGAATTGTATTCCCCCTCAAGATATAAATCAAAACTATGATCAGTTTTGGAATAATGCCACTTCCCATCGAATTTATATTCTTCGTTATCATTATCATTAGTTACATCTAAATTATTGAAATCAACATCTATCTTGATATTTCTAATTGTTTCTTCAAACATTTTATTTGCCTCGTCTTTTGTAAATGCGACACCTGCTATTTGATAATCAATTTCATCATTAACTATTGCATCGTTAGTTATTACATAGATTTTACTTTGCTTCTTGTTTTCAATATCATTAATACAAATATCAACATTATCTAATAAATTTCTAACATCATTACTAAAATGATCGTAATCACTGTATAATTCTTTAAAAGTATTTTTTAAATTTTCCCACATTTCATTGTTAATATACATTTTATCTACCTCCTAAATTTTTCTTTGCTTCGTTTATTCTTTTATTTGACATATCATAATATTTCTTATTAATTTCAAATCCTATATAATTTCTATGTTCCAAAATACAAGCAACCACAGTCGTACCACTACCTAAAAAACAGTCTAAAACTACATCATTTTCTTTAGAACTGTTCCTGATCATTTTTCTAATTAATTCTAATGGCTTGATAGTTGGGTGTTCATATAATCTTTTATCTTCAATATTTGATTTTGATACGTAAACCGTTTTGGCATCTTCATAACTTGCCGGTTTACAATAACCACCATTACGAAAATATAAACAATACTCTTTATCATTCATATACGTATTGCCATATAAAGGCATAGGATTAGTTTTATTCCATATAACAATTTCTAACTTGCATTTTAACTGTAAATTGAAATATTTAATATACATCGGTATCTGTCTTACATTACACCAAATATAAATGTTTATTCCTTTCATAACTCTTACTAGTTCATCTAAAACTTTCGTATCAAAACTGCTTACTAAATCATTATTAACTAGTTCTCTTTCTAACTTCAGAATGCCTTTAGCAAGTTTACTAGTTCCTTTTTTTCCACCAATAGTACATATATCATAAGGTGGATCTATCAAAACCAAATCTACAAAGTTATCTGGTATCTTTTTTAGTCCAACCAAGCAATCTTCATTATATATTTTATTTAATAACAAAACTTCTCCTAGATCTTTTAAGTTTTACCGTCAAATAGTAAAAGATTAAAAAAAAGAAATTTGTTACAGTAATAATTAATAATATCATTTGCATCATTCCTTTCTGTTTATAAAAAAAAAGAATTGGATTAACCAATTCTAAAACTTATCACTATTTTAATGTTTCTAAATAACATTTAATTTGATTATTTATATTATTAAATAAAAAAAATAGTCCTATACTAGCAACTATTTTGGCTTTTTACCGATTACATCTATATTAAAGAAGTAAGATGCACGGTAAAGTAAAATGGTTCAATAATGAGAAAGGATATACCTTTATCACAAATTAATAGTAACATAACCCGACAAAATATACAACATTTTTTATACAAGTGTTAAAGAAAATTATTTTGTGTATTCGTTGACAAATAATTTGCTAAATTCTTTCTGTGCCTCTTCCATCTCATCATTAATATTTTTAATTGCTTGTTCGATCTCATTTTTATTTTTAAATTTTTGTTTTGAATTATTATTAGAAAGATAATTTTTAAGTATATCTTTCCTAGTCTGTTTTTTATTCTTAAGATAGTGCTTTAAAATAATTTCTTGTATAATATCATTTTCTTTAATTTTATTAGAAGTCTTAGATTCCTTTTTGTAATTATAATTAGCATAATTAACAATAGCATTATAAATGTAATTGTCTATATATTTATTTTTTGAATCAATTAAAGAA
Source organism: uncultured Bacilli bacterium (assembly GCA_947593955.1). GTDB lineage: Bacteria > Bacillota_I > Bacilli_A > RF39 > UBA660 > RGIG3091. The sequence continues at coordinate 2,976 of CANQDV010000074.1, forward strand.
GTATCTACATTAATACTTTTTATATTATTATCTTCATTAACCTTATAAAAATAGGAATTAATTTTATTTAGTGATTCTTTAAAACTAGCATATTCTAACTTTAAATTAGAATTAGAAAATATGTAATTTTTAATTTCTTTAGTAAGACTAGTTATTTCTTTATTTTTAATTGATCCGTACTTAATTTTAGCATCTTTACCAATTCTTTCATTATAAAGTAGTTGTCCTAATTTTAATATTTTTTCTTCAAATAATAAATCCTTTTTATTTCTTAAAAGATAATTTTTTTCTTTAGGGTTGAAATACTTTTTTAATTCTTCTATATCTTTATTCGTTTCTTTAAGTAAGGGGGTATAGATTTTTTCTTTTTCAATAGTATGTATAACTTGATTCTTTAAAAAATCAATTTCAACTTGTGATAGTTCACCAGATCTTCTATAACCCACTTTATTCTTAGAATAGATATAGTTAGGTTGTTTTTCCATAAAGGAAAAATGAAAATGTAAGTTATCAGTATCAGTATGAAGTGCTAATTGATAAAACATTTTTTTAGGATCTTTAAATCCACATTTTTTGAAAAACTTAGGTAATATATTAGTAGCCAGTTCTTGTTCTAATTTATGAATATCAATATTTTCATTAATATAATCATTATTAAATGATAATACACCTTGCCAAAGGTTAGAATTTTCTAAATACTTAACTGATAACTTTTTTCTTCTTTCAACTTCTGATTCACTTGCAAACTTTCCATTTTCCATAACTAAATTCATAGTCTTTTCTTTCGTAAGTTTACCTGTATAATAGTCATACATAGACATGGCTCGTTTTTCTTCATTAGTGTAATAATCATACATATCTTTAACCCTTTTAATAGACTTAGCATGATTTCTATATTTGCTATCTGGATTATTAAGGGCAAAAGTAAAGGCAGAATTAAAAATTACTTTAGGACTTTTAGTCATTTATAAAATTATTTCTGATCCTTTTATTAAACTCTCTTAACGGTTTACTTTTCTTAGGATCAGACAAATTTTCAAAATCCATATCTGAATATATTTGTTCTTCTAATAAATGTATCACTTTTTGTTTTTTAATTATATATTCCACACTTTTATCAAGTTTATTAATTCTATCCAAAATATCATTACCATTTAAAGCAGAAATAGATAAATCACATACTGCTTTAGAAAAAGATATGTTATTCTTACTAGCATAATCTTTAATACGAGCATATTCTTCATTGGAAAAATAAATATGCTTATCTATTGTCATTTATATCTATTTCCTTTAATCTTGTAAGAACATAATCTAAAACTTGCATTTTAAAAGAATCATAGCCTATCTTTTTATCTTTAATATGAGTAATGCTTTGGTAATATTCATTTTCTGGTAGAAAATATCTAATACCAAACTTCTTATAATTGTCGATCCATTCTTTAATTCTACTTCGCGGTAATTTTTTATGAAGTATATTAACATCAAAACCACCACGAGCAAAAATTTCTTCAGCAGACAACTCTGGCATATCATGTCGCATCATAATAGTCCATAATTTAAAAATCGGATCATATTCTATTTCTCTTTTATATTTTATATTTCTGACAAAGACACATTGTTTTAATTTTTTGATTTCATCATC
>CANQDV010000075.1 GCA_947593955.1 uncultured Bacilli bacterium
AATTTGGTTGCCTTGCAAACCCTTATAAATAAAGGGTTTCAACAAAAATGGAGCGCTATTGCGCTCCTTCAGGGGGCGGTTAGTATTCACGCACTTCTAAGTTTATTTGAATACTTTTACCTTTATTTTAAATCATTCAAAATTAGTTATTTAACATAATAATTAAATAAAATTTAAAATTTTGGTAGTTGAAAAGGTAGTTGAAATTATCTTTTTGATACATAAATTAATATATTTATAAAACTAAAGATATTTCTAAAAAATCTTTAAAAATATTAAAAATTAGTTCCCAATCTATATCAATTTCACTCATATTTAATAGTAACAAATAATTTCCTATCATGCAAAATCTATTTGCATACATATCATAAATAGTATAACCAAAACAAGCATTATATGTTATATCAATAATATTTTCTTTTAAAGTTTCTTTAGAGTAACATTCAAATAAATTAGCATATGGTAAAGTATTATGCCAACCATCAACGTACTTTGCTAATTCAATACAACTAATTTTTTGATTAATTATTTCTGGAGCATCAGTTTCTTTAATGTAATTTCTATCCCTTATAAATTTAGAATTATCCTCATTTTTTTCATATTTACTAATGTCAAATTCTTCAATTGAAATATTATCAATTGTAAATCCATAAAGGTCTAAGTAATATAATATATCTTTTTTATATTTACATTTTAATAAATTACCTAAATATTCATAATTTATATTTTGGATTTGTACATAATGATTGATAATATGCTTAAAGAAATAATTTAAAATTGTTTCTTTATCCAGCATATTTAATCTTTTAGGTTCTAAATCTGAAATTATTAAATGATTATTTTCACAAATATTAACTTCGGCATTTAATATTTTAAAATTTTTTATTGAAACAATATTATAAAAATCTGTCATTATAGTTCTTATTCCCTTTTCAGACATATCCATTGCATTACTAATAATTTTAACAGCATCAGAATATGACAAAAAATCTTTTTCTACAAACAAATCCAATGCTTGTGGAATTGTATACATAGAATAGTCTTTTCTATTATAGTACATAAAATAAAACCAGCAAACATCTTCTATATCAATATTTCTTTTTTCGAAATTTGCTAATCTTATATAATTGCAAACATAATCATTAACATAAAAAGATCCTAGGTTACTCTTTTCATTAATTAATTCTTTCAAAGTTTTATGCTTATAATAATTGTAATATGTGTCCACACCTAAAGAGAAAAGGTAATCTTTTAATCGGTTTAAAAAAGATTTTATAAAGAACAACCTAATATTATATTTATAAAACAATTTTCTGCATTCTTCTGCTGCTTTTGTCTCGTCATTATTAATAAGATTTACAACTATTTTTTCATAACCCTTATACTTGATTTTTTTTATATACAAATATCCTAGTAGATAGATTAAAACGTTTTTATTTTGATACTCATTTTCCTCCATTATATTTTCTTTTAAATATTTATTTATGTCAATTTTTTTAGATAAAATATCAAAATAATTTTTACTTGTTTTTAATTCATCATAAAGAGATTCAATTTCTCTATCCGTATCAAAGAATGTATTATTAAAAAAATTTTCTAAATTATTGTTACATTTATCTACAATTAAAGAATATGTACTAAATAAAAGACCATTACTATAAATATTATCAAAATCTATTAAATTATTATTTATATAATATTTCACTCTTTCTATAATTAATTTATAAAAACCAATGTGATGATCTCTTCTTAATGTTTCTTTTATTAGAATAAATTCATAATACTCATATACATCAAAACAATTTTTATTAATAGAGATTATATATTCTATTTGCTCATAAATATTCTGTATTGCTTCATAATCAATTGTCTTTAAAAGCAAACTATTTAAATAGCTAAATTTACAAATTTTTTTTGTAATCATAATTTTATCTTCATTATTAATATAAAAATATCTAATTCTAGTTAAATATTTAAATTCATCATTATTTATGGATTGCAATATTTTATCAATTATATCTTTATTTATTTCTAAAAAATTTAATTCCTTACTTCTTAAATAATAATTTAAACTATCATGAATAAAATAAATTCTATCATGATTTATATTGAATAAATATTTATAATTATCTAAGGTTTTTTCGATTACCTTATACTCTCTATTTCCTAACAATTCTTTAAGTTCATTTTTTTTGAAGTAAGAATCATTTATCATAAAAACCGACAGTTCAGGAAGATTATCGCCTATCAAAGAATCATAAAATTCAATAATAGAATTAACTTCTTTTATTTCTGGAAGATTTTTATTATTTAAATAATGTTGTGCTAAATAATAAGTTATTATTGGATATCCCTTACAAATTTTAAATATTTTATTACAAATATCATAATTTTCTATACCCAGGTATTTTAAATAATCATTACTTTCATCAGATGTCCAATTACTTAATTCAATTGTTTCCAATGGAATTGATTCTTTTAAAGGTCTAGTCATAACAATTAATCTAGAATCAGATATCTTACTGATAAAGTTTATAAATTTTTTTAAATCTCCATTATTATAATTTTCAACATGATCTAATCCATCTATTACTAAGGTGATGTCGTCTAATTTTAACTTTTCAATGACTTCGGATTCAGAAATGATTTCAGCTTTACCAAATATTTTATAAATCAAATCTCTAAGAAAATAATCAAATTTTATCCGATCATATTTATCTTTATCTTGTTCTGAAATCCATAATCTTTCAATAATACAATTATTAAGATTTTTATTTAATTCTAATTCGTTAACTAGATGGCTTTTTCCTACTCCGGGGCTTCCAACTATACAAATTTGTTTTTTCTCTTCATCTAAATTAATCTTTCTAATTAATAAAGTTTCTTGTTGTAATTTTTGCTCAAATAAATATAATTGTGGAAGGTCTTCAATTTTAATCTTAAATTTTCCGGTGTTTAACGTCCTATCAGCTATATGCATTATTTCAATATATCTTTTTTCATTTTTATACATTTCACTTATGTTTGTATTAATTTCTTCCTGGGAATAACTTGCTACACTATAACCATTGATGCTATAACAATTTAAACCAAATATTTTTTCATTAATTTTTTCTTTTGGAATTATTAAATCCTTTATTAATAAAATGTTATTATCAGCTTTTCTTATACTTCCAACATTTATAGTATCACTATTCACTATAATTGTATCCTTATTAAAAATAATTTTGTTAAAATCAATTTTTGAATAGTTTTTTACTTGAAAATAATATGATGAAGATGTTGTATTAATATAAATATCATCAAAATTATTGTCAGTAGTAATTTCCGCATCGATAGATATAATTTCTCTTTTTAAATCCATTAAACACAGAAAGTACGAATAAATTGTTCCTTGAAAATTATATCCTTTTAAAGCATTTATAGATGGTTTTAACTTACTCATTTAAAATACACCTTCTTCCAATGACATTATGACAATATTCATGTGAGTGTAACAAGCGATTGTCATATTGTCATTTTTCCTTTTTTTCTTTTTTGAAATCATTTATTAATGACATAAATTCATTATCAGTCATTTTTTTATATATTCTACTACAATATTTTTTTTGAAATAATATTACATTATGTATAGACAAGCCACATACTTTTATTATCCAAATTTTATATTTTCTAACTATTCTTTTATCATTATTTCCAAATGATATTCTAAAAAATAATGTTTCATATTTAGAATATAGTTCTAAAGCATACTCTAATGGTATTATTAAAATTGAATATACAATAGGAATCATAAAACTGACAAAAGTATCTATAATACTTAACTCTTTGTATTCTTGTAATCCTATTTTAAGAGTTTCACAAAAAAACCAAATACTAATAATTACAAAAATCACTTGCATAAACTTATGTACAATATAATATTCTTCTTTTCTTTCAGCATAAGCATCAATCATCGCTAAAAAAGTAATAATAGGTATAATTAACAATTCTAACCAAAGATTAAAAGTAAAAGTACTATAAATAAATTCTATAATAATTGTAAATTTTAAGTTATCTTTTAATACTTTTAAAATATATTGTTCATTAGCTTCTTTAGATGTAGCATTAAAACAATATATTATGCCCATTGTCATGTACCACATAATAATATCTTTAATATATATATTATTCCAAATTGCAGTTTTAGAAAAACCAAACGTTATTCCGAATACATACAATGCCGTTATTATCCATATTTTTATTAACTTTTTTCCAAATAATATTTTTATAACATTTAAGAAAAGCACTTTTGTCTTTTTATTTTTCAATATATATATTAGTAAAATCAAAAGCCAAATTATTGTAGCCCACTCTCTATTTGATAAGATTTTCATATAACGCATTAATTTAATCATAATTAACACCATTAATATATTTTCTACTTTAATTTATTTAAAACACCATTATCCAAATCATCAATATTGTATAACGTTTCTAATTCATTAAATGTTTCTTCAAGATTTTTTCTTGCACTTTTCCAACCTAAACCATCTGTAAACCATATAAATGT
>CANQDV010000076.1 GCA_947593955.1 uncultured Bacilli bacterium
GTACCTAAATGGTCTTTATCTTCTAACATAATGGCATATGATTTATTACTTCTTATAACCTTGCTTTCTTTAGTTTTGCCTAAATAACTTTGATATGTCAAAAAGATACTAACTATCTCAATTAGCATTAAACTTATTACTAATAATATTGTTATCCTATCTTTTTTCATATCATCACTAGTTTAATTATACCTTATTTAAATATTTTAGACAACAGAAAAAGAAGGATTTATCTTTCTCCTTCTTCTAACATAGTTGTTATAAATAAACCATAACCTGATACTGGATTGTCAATTATAACATGAGTTACAACTCCCACTATTTTATCATTTTGCATAATTGGCGAACCACTCATTCCTTGAATAACACCACCCGTTTTTTCTAATAATTCTTTGTCAGTTATTTCAAAAGTAATATTTTTCGTATCACTTGTTGCATTAATACTTTTAATATTTATATCAAATTCTTCTACATTTTCCCCATCTAAAACAGTATATATTTTTGCATTTCCAATTTTTACTTCGTTCTTTTTAGCTACTTTCACTAATTCTAAATTATTTAAACCTTTACTATATATTCCAAATATACCATGAGTAGTGTTTTTTAATATTGAGCCATAAACGGTATTATAAAAATATTTGGCATTTTTACTACCGGCATATCCAACCCTTGATTTATCTATTGATTCAATACTATTTCTAAAAATATTACCACTTTTAATTTCCACAAGTTTCTTACTATTACTTTCAATTATTTCATGCCCTAAAGCTCCATAAATATTGGTTTCGGGATCAATATATGTAAGAGTGCCAATACCAGTTATACTATCTTTAACATATAAACCAGTTTTAAAAACGCCATTTTCATTGATTAAATCTAACTTAGTTGTATATTCTTTTTTATCTCTTTTATAGGTTAATTCAACATTACCTATAGATGTATATTTTTCTATTTCCTCGGTTAACTTCGTTAAACTATTAACACTAACACCATTAACCTCCGTTATATAGTCACCAACTTTTAGTCTTGGATTACCTTTATTATATTTCCCATCAATTTGGTAGAAACCAACCACTAAAACACCATCACATTCAATTTCAATACCTAAAGTATTACCTCCTAAATAAATATAATCCGAATAAGCCATTACATTTAAAGGTAGTAATAAAATACATAAAAATAGCCATAATTTTTTCATAAAATCACCTATCTATCTCTATTATTATGGCCTATATAAAAGATAATAAAAAACCAATAATTGTTAGATACCAATTATTGGAACAAAAATTTAAAAAAGTCTTTATTACGAGCTAAAATTTCCCGCATATACCGGTAAGTATTACCATAATATTTAGCATTTTTAGCCGAAACGCCAAGAGCATTTATCTTAAGTTTATGGGCAATATATAAACTTCTCGGTAAATGATATTCTTGGGTCACAATAACTACCGAATTATCTTTAAATCTATTCTTAAAATTTAACATACTATCTCCTGTTGAATAACCTTTTTCATCTTCTATTATGTCATCTTTTAAAACACTATTATTTACTAAATAATTCGTCATTACACTTACTTCCCGGTTACCCTCATCACCAGTTAAAATTATTTTATTAGAAGTTCCATTAATATATAATTCTAAAGCTTTATCAAGCCGATCTTGAAGCATTAAACTAGGTCTTCCTTCTTTTACCCCACAACCTAAAACTAAAATATAATCATATTTTTCACTTACTTCACTGATATCTTTAATACTATCCTTAGTATTTAAAACGACATAAAAATTAATACCTAAAGGAATTAATAACATAGCTAAAAAAACAATTAAAATAATTTTTACCTTTTTTTTCATAACATCACAATATAAGTATAACATAAGAAAATTATTAATAAATATTATTAGGGAGTTGTTTAACAATGATTTTACACCTCTATCTTTTTGGCTTACTTATTGGTTTAGGTTTTATCATTCCTGGTGTTTCTGGTGGCGTTATTGCCACTATCCTCGGTCTTTATGATAAAATTATTGCATCAATTTTAAATTTTAATAAAGATATAAAAAAGAATCTTTTATTTTTAACGCCTTTAGCTTTAGGTATAGTAAGTAGTGTTTTTTTCTTAAGCAAAATTATTTTATATTTATTAGATAATCATTTAGAATTTATTTCTTATGTATTTATTGGTTTAATTTTAGGTTGTGTTCCGTATTTAATTAAAGAAATTAAAATTAAAACTAAAAAAAAGATAATGCTTTTACCTTTTTTTATAGCCTTTATTTTAGGAATATTATTATTTATTTTAGAAAGAAACATTAATATAACTTCAAACCATATATCTATTTTAAAAATGTCTTTAGCTGGTTCTTTTTATGCTTTTGGCAAAATTGTTCCGGGTATCAGTGGCGCTTTTTTATTAATGCTCCTCGGAGTTTATGAATATTTATTAGAGATTATTGCTAATCCTTTTTTAGTAAATATACAAACTATTATAACTCTGATTCCTTTTCTAATTTCTTTTTTAATAAGTGCTTATTTTCTTTTAAAACTAATGCATTATCTTTTAAATAAACACTTCCGGATTACTTATAGTGCCATCATTGGTTTTGTCATCTCATCTACTTTTTTTATTATTCCTAATACTTTTAATATTACCTCTATAATTATCATTACTTTATCTTTTATTATTTCATATTATTTAAGTGCTTAAAATAATATTAGAATATTCTAAAGGGATTTTCTAGCGTTCCTTCACCAGATAATTTAATATTATTTGTTAGAAAAAATATCGGTCTAATAGGACAATAATATTTTTTTAATGCACATGATGTACCTCCATTTGGCATAATTCCTGTTTACAACTATCATAATTTTCTTCTTTAGAAAAAGTTATTTGACTATAACAAACAGTAGTATCAATATGTTTTTGCTTCTTGAAAAGTAACTTATACCACTTGTAGGAGCTGTATAATTTATTTTCTTTTTTGAACCATCTTATTTTCTTTTTAACAGTTTTTATAGTATATATACTTCATCAGGTAACTCGCTATCTCCAATAGAACCAATTAAAATTTATACCAAACTAACAATTCATCTTGATTTGTAACATTGATATCATCTTTATAATTTGTACTTATATGGTCTTTTTCTTCCGTTAATGCCCTATCAAATACTAAGGCTTCTTTAAAAATTGCACTAGAAAAATTTATTAAACCCATTTTATCATTTTGTATATTTGGGTCTCCTCCAATAAGTATAGGAAGCGAACTTGCTAAAATATCGCCACTTATTGTCGTTTCAGCTGTTTTTACTCCGTTTATATAAGTTTTCATATTATTCTCTTTTAAATTGCCATCATATGTTCCTATTATTGTATACCATTCGCCAACTTTAACATCTTGATTATGATATACAACTTTATTATTTCCATCTAATACTAAAGAAAATCCCACTGCTGATATTCCGCCACCACCAGTTGGTAAATCCCAATTGCCTATAAGAGCACTAGCGGAATTAAATTTATTATTTAATTTCATTCTAACAGCAAAACTTACACTATTATTAAATTCATGATTAATAAGTCCTGCATCTACATAACCTAAATGACTTGTATCTGTACTTGTTATTATTCCTTCCTTATCATACTTAACAGCATAACTTATCCCATGATTATCATTACCACTTAAATCAATTATTTTTCTTGTAAGAATCGGATAATCATCACTACCTTGGATCCATTTATTTAATTCATATCCTTTTAAATCTTCATCAATTGTCTCAAGTCCGGCATTATTAAGTTCAGTAACTTTTTGATTTAACGTTTCAACTAAAGCACTATCTTTAAATTCTTCTTGAGTTTTTTTAATATTATTTTCCCAAGCTTTAGCGCCTGTATTTTCTAAATAATAGACATTTTCAGCTTCCAATAATCTATAAGATATTTCATAATTATTTGGTCCACTTAACTGTCCAAGATTAAAAGCATTGACAATTTTTACTGGAGAATTTGCATCATGATATAATATACCTTCATTAAACATACTTGTTAAATTACCGTTATTATAAAAATTATATATTTTGACATTACTTCTTTGAAAAAGTCCTATTCCATTAGCATAACGACCATATATTGTATTTTCTAACATAGTATCTATATTGCCATTATTAAAACTATTTAAAATTATTACTTTAGCGTCTACAGCTTGAGCTATTATGCCTCCACCATAAACTTCATACGAAATTACCATATCTGAAGTTATATCACCATTATTATGACAATTATCAATTATTAAATCTTGATTACTATAACCAATAAGTCCTCCATTTAATTTACTATTGATAATATTACCTTCATTATATGAATTTACTATTGAAGATAAAAAATCACCTTCTAAGTTACCAACTAAACCTCCAAAATTCATAGTTAATCTTCCATCTATATTAATAAAAGAATTTTCAATATTTCCTTTATT
>CANQDV010000077.1 GCA_947593955.1 uncultured Bacilli bacterium
TATTCCTTTAGTGAAGAAAAAGCATTAGAAAAAATTGTTAAAATTAAAGCAAAGTAATTAGGTGATGTTATTATGAAGGTAATAAAATTTAATTTAGATGATTTATTAAATCAAAATACAGACTTTTCTTATTATTTATTAGGTAGAAGTTATGATTTAGAAGAAAATGGTGTATTACAAGACTATAGTAAGGCGTTATATTACTATCATAAAGGTTTTGAAAATGGTTATCCTCTTTGTACTTATTCTTTAGGAATTTCTTATGAATTAGGATTAGGCAATGTTTTAAGTATAGATAAAGGTAAAGCAAAAGAACTTTTGATTAATACTTATCCTAAAATTCTTGAATTGATTAATAATCCTGATGTTGATGAGATAGAAAAAGTTTATGCTAAATTTGTAATAGGAGCTTATTATTATTTTGGACTTGGCAAAATAGAACAAGATTATAATAAAGCATTTGAGATTATAAAAGAATGTGCTGATAAAGGACATATTGCAGCCATATATGATTTAGGAGCTAATTTCTATTACAATGGTAGGGGTACAGATGTTAATTATGAACTTGCAGACTATTATTTAAATTTAGCAAAGGAAAACGGATTAAAAAGAGCAATAGATTTGTATGAAACAAGAAATAAAGTAAAAAAATAAAAACGAGGAGATATTAAAAATGGAAAAGGAATTGAATAATTATATAATAATTCACGGTAGTTTTGGATCTAGTGATGGTAATTGGTTCCCATGGTTAAAAAATAAATTAGAAAAAAGGAATTTAAAAGTTGATGTTCCTCAAATGCCAGTTGGTGTAGGTATTCAAAATTTTGAAAGTTGGTCTAAAGTTTTAAATGAATTAACAATCAATGAAAATACAATTATTATAGCCCATTCAATCGCACCAGTATTTGTTTGTAAATATTTAATAACAAACAAAATAAAAGTTAAAAAATTAATATTTGTATGTGGATTTAATAATTATCTTGGTATAAATGATGATTTTGATGCAGTAAATAAACCTATGTTTATAGATAATTTAAAAGAAATTAAAAAATATTGTAATGATGTAATTTGTTATTATTCAGACAATGATCCTTATGTAAAATTTGATGTTGAAAAAGAATTTGCAGATACTATATCAAATAAACAATATATTATTCATAATGGTGGACATATAAATAGTGAAAGTGGTTATACAAAGTTTGAAGAGATATTAAAAAATTTATAATGAGAGGATTTGATTTATTATGAATATATTTCAAAAACTAAAATTAAATAAAATTCTAAGAAAAGGAAAAGCCTCTATTGTAAGAAATTACACATCATATCCAGATTATATAAAAAATGATTTAAGAATAATAGATATAGTTGTCAATGGTCATGATTGTGATAAAATTAGTATAATAAATTTAATTAAATATTTAAGACAGTATCCTGAGAAAATAAACAATGAAAATTTATCAGTTTCACTAAAACAGGAAGATTACATAAAATTATGTAATGAAATAGATGGATTGATTGATTATTTGTTTGATAGTTCAATACTATGTTTTATCGCACTAAATACTAATATAAAACTTTCTAAAGAAAAATATAGTTTATTAAATAACGAATTAAAAATAAAATTAATAAATGAAAAAATAGAATATTATTATATTGATATAGAAAATAACTTAAATTTGATTAGATATTTAAAACCGGATGTTCAACTAAAAATATATGAATTAAACAAAAATATTTTTAAATATTTATCAGATGAGATTAAGATACAAAAATCTTTAAAAGATGATAGTGTTTTTACTTTATTGACACGTGATTTACAACTTAAAGTTTTACTAGAAAACAATTCAAAGTTACAAATTTGTGAAGATATAAAGTTAATAGAAGTGTTTTTAGAAGAATATAAAAACAAAAAAGATATTGATTTAAATAATATTAATCAAATCATCGACTTAGAAAAAAGAGGCTTTAATTTATCAAATTTAATTAATAATAAGTATTTTATCGATTCAAAATTTAAAAATAAAAATAAATTATTAAATTTAATAATAAATAGGTCTATTGATATTAGGAATTATTCAATTTATCAATTTTTAAATCATGAGATTTTAAATAAGAATAGTGAAGATGATTTGATAGAATATTTATTAAATCCAAATACTAAAAAATTAGAAAATATACTTATAAATACATATGGAGTTCATGTAAAAAAAATATTTAAGGTTAGACCAAACTTGAATATTCAAACTATAGATAGTTATGAGATATTTAAAGAAGAAATTTTTAATAAGCTAGGATTAAAATTTATAAATCAAGTTTTAAACTATAAAATAGAAAATTTAAATTATTTTATACCTATTGTTTTAAGTAATGAAATTTTAATGAATAGTTTTGTAAAATTATATAACTTTATGAAATTTGAAATTGGAGATAGCATTGAAACTTTAAATTTATCTGTTCAAAAATTTATTAATCTAAGTAACATATTAAAAACAAAAGATTTTGATAAATTACTAAAAGAAAAATCTTTATTATTATATAATTATTTATTTGATGATAATTATAGTTTATCTATTGAAAATGAAACCTCATTAAATAATTATTTAAATAAAAAGGGAGAAGATATTAAAAAAAGTGTTCATTTAGAAGAAAAGGTTTGTTTGTTATTTGGAATAGAAAGCAATGATTTAAATATGATATTATCTTTTATGTTTAGAGATATTGATACAGATAATATTATAACAAAAGAAGATCAAGAGGTTTTGCAGATAATATATTTATTGAGTAATTTAAAAGATAATGATTTAAATAAATTTAATTTAATAGTTGATATTATTAAAGGACATCCTAAAATGTTTAATATGCTTAATGTTAAGAAGATATGTAAAAAAATAAAAAAAATATATAATAGTGATTTTGCAAGACATGTAACTAATGATGATAAAATAAAAAGTGAGAAATTTGATGTTAATACAGTTGATGGTGTAGATATAATAGAGTTTACTGGTCAAGATTTTACTTTTTTGGTGTCTGATATAGCAAGTAATGGATCTGGGACTTATAATAAATTACCTAATTATTTCCCAGAAGAATGTATAAATCGTTGGTTAACATTAGAAAATGGAATTTCAACTATTTCTACATCACTATTAGGTGAAACTGTTTTATTTCCTGAATTATATCGTCCTGATTCGATTTATTTTGGATTTAATAATTTTTATGAAAATCAAATTTTTGCTTTTATACCATTTGACGCAGGAGCAAGTCATAATAAAAGATGTGTAAATCCAGGAAATGATATATATTTTCATGGGAGTTTTAAAGAAACTTTATATACCTTGAATAAGAAAGGTTATAGATCTTGCAATGAGACCACAATTAAAAGATATAATGATGATGGTAGTAGAGTATTACCAGATTTTATTCTCGTATATTCTGATAATCCAAGACAACTTGAAATTGCTATTGAATTAGTAAGAGAATTTAGAAAAATAGGACATAGCATAAATATTTATAGAATTTATCCGGATTATTATAAGGATAAAGTATGTATGCCAGATAATAGAGTATTAAAAGAACCTAAAATCATAAAAACTCAATTATTAGAAGAAGTAAATGAGATTATAAACTCAGATGTTAAAAGGGATTCCATAAACTTAAATTAAATTTAACATAAGTATGATTGTATTTATTATTTATATTTGATAAAAGATTATCGAAAGGAGAATTTTATGAAAAAAATAATATTAAGTTCTTGTGGAATTATAAATAAGAATCTAAAAAAGGAATTTATAAAATTTTTAAATAAGGATGTAAATGAAATCAAAATTATATATATAACAACAGCAGTTGATGGGGAAGATGATCCTGATAAAAGTTGGGTTGATAGTGAGTTTGCAACTATATTAGATTTGGGAGTAAAAAAAGAAAATATATTTGAGTTTAAGATGGATTATGATATAGATTTTAATAATTTTGATGTTATTTATATGATGGGTGGAAATACATTTTATCTATTAAAAAAATTAAGGGAAAATAATTGGATAGATAAAATAAATGAAGCGATAAATAATGGTATTATTTACGTAGGCTCTTCAGCAGGTAGTGAGATACTTGGAAATAGTATTGAAACTGCTTTAGATTATGATGAAAATAAAGTTAATTTATCTGATTTTACAGGGTTAAAAGTTGTAAATGGATTAATAATTCCACATGCTAATAGAAAAAAAGAATTTATAAAACAATGTCAAGATAAATATAATGATAAAATATATACAATAGAAGATGAACACGGATATGTAATTAATGATGGATTTGAAATATACTTTTAGAAATAAAATAGTTTATGCAAGGTCAATATATATTTATTCTTTATATAATAAGTTGTGTTTAAGATAATGACTGATTTTGGTATTCTGCATAAGCAATATTAAGATCAATAGGAATATCAATAGAAA
>CANQDV010000078.1 GCA_947593955.1 uncultured Bacilli bacterium
ATGGATAATGGTGAATATACTATTGGGGTATGTGATGACAATACAAAAACAATTTATTTAGCAAGCAATTTAAGAGGTAAATTACTAAAGAAGGTTCTATGTCATGAGATAGTTCATGCAGCCATGTTTTCTTATAATATAGAATTGGATTACATGCAAGAAGAATTAATGGCAAACATAATTGCTACCTATGGTTCTGAAATATTGAAAATTGCAAACGATATATTTAAAAGATTATAAGGTGCGGATTTCCTCCGTACCTATTTTTTTGTGGAGTAAAATATGATTAGGAAAAAAAAAAAAAAAAAAAAAAGTCATATAAAATTAGATGAAAGAAAGGAGATTTATTTATGGCAAATATAAAAGGATTAACTATAGATGGAAATATAATGTCTAATCAAGGAACTAGCGGTGGTGCTGGAGGCGTTGAAAAAATATATTATTCTGAAGATGGTGCGCATGATTATGTTAATCTTAATATTAATGATTGTAGTAAATATTGAGGTTTATTAATTTTATTTGAAGATGATAATAGTATCAATTATTCTGAAATTATTCCAATAGAAGATTATTTAAGTGAGAATATGAGTTATAGTTTTTATGATAGAAACGATCCTACATTATTATGAGATTGTTTAATTGCAAAATATGAAAATATATTAGGAGGAGTGCTTATTAATGGTTCTCATACAACAGATGGACACATAGTAAGCAGTTATGAAACATTAGGAATAAGAGGTATTTGAGGATTATTAAAATAAGGTGTAATTAATTATTACACCTTTTTTTTATGCCATAAATTGGTCAAAACAAAAAAAAAAAAAAAAAAAAAAAAGGAGTTTTTATTATATGGGATTAGCTAAAAATGGTGAAATTATTTGTAGAGATGATGGGACACCAACAAGCATACCTGAAATGGATATTCCACATATTGTAGGTAAAATTGATGGTAAAAATATATATGAAGTTTTTGCTACGAAATTATGTTTAGCAGGAAGAGAAAATGTTCGAACATACCCAACTATTGATGTAAGTTCTATAAAAAATTTTGTTACAATTGATTATTTATTAGAAGGATGAGTTGGTCATATGGAATGAAATGATAATGTTCTTAAAAAATTATCTTATAAGAAATACGATATCGATTATATAATAGATAGTTCTCAAAAAAAAGAACATTATGGTACATATTTAAAAATTAACAATAATAGTCTTGAGTCTGACATTTATGAACAAGACCCAGGTTATATTCTCCCTCCTATAGAAGATGAAGGACTAAGTGGAACTCTTTGCTTTTGTTATTTATTGTTTACTGTAAAAACAAATTAAAATAAAATTCTTGACATATCTAGAATTTTTTGATATAATGTAGATATAGATAAAGGAGTGATACTATGAATATATTATCCTTGGATGTATCTACGAAAAGTTCTGGATGAGCATTCTTTAAAGATGGAGAATTAATTGACCATGGATACATTACATCAGCATCAACAGATGTAATTAAAAGAATATATATAATGCGTGATGGTATAAAAGATGTTTTAGATAAATATGAAGTATCAAAAGTAATAGTAGAAGAAGTTAGACCTGAGGGCGGCTATGGGGTTGGTAATACCCACACTCATAAAATGTTAATGTGGCTACAGGCGGCAATTGCTTTTATGATGCACGATAATTTCCAACAAATAGATTTAGAATATATATATCCTAGTTCTTGGCGTGCGGCGTTAGGAATCAAGAATGGCCGCGGTATAAAAAGAACTACACTTAAAGAAGCAGATATTGATTATGTTAAAGAAAAATATAATATTAATGTAAATGATGATGAAGCGGATGCTATTTGTATTGGATTAGCACAATATATAAAAGCAGATACCAATGAAATTAATTGAGAATAATTTATTGCAAACAAAAAAGAGCGGTGGTTGCCGCTCTTTTTTTATATTTTAAAGTTCTCCTGCACTAGCATCATAATGATAAACATTTTTATATACTCTTGTTATATTAGTATCTCTTTTGCTTATTACATAGCAATATATATAATCTCCTGAAACATATCCAGTAGGATGAGGAGATCCTTCTCCGCCATTATAGTAATTGTTTAAATCAGCTAAAAAATTTTTATTATTATCTAAATCTACTGTAGATATTAACCAATATGCATCTGGATATTCGGATACATTAATCCAATAATAATTATTATAAGAATTATTTTGTCCTACAAAACGCTTTACATTTTCTATAAAATATGTATCAGTATAATAATCTCTCCAGCGTATTTCTAAAACTCCAGGCCATGTTTGGAATCGAGGATCTTGTTGTTCCATCGTAATTATTTCAATATTGGCTTGTTCTTCTTTTTTATAAATAGTTTTGTTTTGATATGAAATTCCTTCGACATTATTATTGTTAATTGCAATTCCGCCATTATTATTTAAAGAGTTGTTTTTAATTACTATTCCCATATAAAAATACTCCTTTCTTTTTGCTTTTGTTCTGTTAATATTTCATTTTTAAAAATTTTTAATTTTTTTAATATGTCCTTTTATTTTAGAGCATAAAAAAAGAACGCAAACAAAAATTTGCGTTTTTATAAACAAAAGCAAGGAGCTAATTCTCTTATGCCATTATAATTATTTGTAGCTGGTCCACTAGAACCCATATAAATAAAACTATATCCTAAAGAGCCTCCAGAGTTAGAAGCTGGACTTCTTAGCCAATAATATGCGGTAGAGCTACTTGCTGTACCATTATTATTTTTATATTTTGTTCTATTGCTTGTTGTTTTCATATATTCATATTGAGCTCCCTCTAAAAATTCTATTGATTCACTTAATACTTCAGTTGTACCTCAACCAGGTCAATATTCATAAGTATAACTAGTATTACCATTTTGGTAATTACTATAACTAGTATTTCCATATATTTCAGGATAACTTAATAATCATATTTTATCTTGAGTTAATAATGGATCTGAACCTTTTGCGGTAGAATGTCTACTTGAATTCTTTTTATTAACTTCTTTTATTGTAAGCTTAAAAGTAGATGGTAAAGCATTTAATAAGTTTTGATTTAAATAATTTCTTAATGGGCTTTCTGAATAATTATCATTATCAGTAAAAGCAGTTTCTTTTTGAGAACCTCAATAATATTCTTCTTCTTTCACACCAGCATTTGCTAAAGCTTCTTTAAAACCGATAGTAACTGCCGCTTTAGTTTTGTCACCAATTGGAGTTACTAATTCATCATGATCAAAATCCATAATTACTATTGTCATATTTTGTGCAACATGATCTTTAGTCCCACTATTAAAAGCATTAACATGAATAGTTCTAGTGTCTCCAACATTCCAATAATCACTTATATTAATTTATCCATTATAATGAGCTTCAAGCATTGTCGCAATTTCTTCATCTGTACCAGTAGCAAAATCAACAATTTTTAATTTATTTTTAAATTTGAAAACATCGCCTCTTATGGCGAAACCTTTAATAACTTCTGCCATATATTTCACCTACTCAACAAATAATGGAATTAAACCCATTCAATTAACAGGAATTAGAATAAGAGATTCAAAAGGAATTTCTACCCATCCATTAGTTTCATATTTTCAATTTGTTTCACAAGTAAGTGCAGTAGGACTCAACGTGATATTTCTAAAACATTGATCATATTGACCAAGATTATATTCATAAAGTCAAAAATTAAAAAATCTATTACTTCTATATTCATCATCTATTGTAAATTCTTCTGTCTCTGGGTCATAGTTTCCTGTCATATCAAAACCGTCTGCGCTTTCAAGATGATCTGCATAGACAGCTATTGGTATATTATCATTAGATGGAATATATTTTTTTAATTTATTTGTTATTTCAGAAGATAATTTTTCAACATATGTATTTCCATCAGGTATATAAAACATTAAATATTGATTATAAATTCTTAAAAAATATTTTCCATTTCATTCATAAATTCCAAATTTATATATTACATTTTCTAAGTATGGACTTGTTGAAGGTATATCTATTTCTTCAACAAATTTTAAAGTTCCACTATCACTTCCGCCTTCGTTAGTCATTCTTTCCCCATTTATTGCAAAACCTTTTATATCAGCCATAGTTTTATTCTCC
>CANQDV010000079.1 GCA_947593955.1 uncultured Bacilli bacterium
GTAGTGTGTTACCTAGTTGTCTTAAACTAGGTTTATCGCCGA
Organism: uncultured Bacilli bacterium; assembly: GCA_947593955.1. Lineage (GTDB taxonomy): Bacteria > Bacillota_I > Bacilli_A > RF39 > UBA660 > RGIG3091. The sequence goes on from CANQDV010000079.1 coordinate 43, forward strand.
AATTCATTAGTTACGAAGTTTCTTTTGAATTTCGATTTTTTCTAATTTAAATTATTTTTTATGCTTATTTTTAAATTTTAATATTTCTTCGTAATATCTATCAATTACATTTAAATCTATATAATTAATATTAAACTCCTTAGTTTTAGGATACTTAGCAAATTTACTATTTTTGGCTTTATTGAGTTCTTCTAAAGCTTCGTCATATCTTTTCAATATTCGCAACCTATTAGCAATTTTAACATAGGGTATATGACTATTCATAAACTTTTTTGATTCATTGTAAATTTCTAGTGCTTTATCAAATTTTTTTGCTTTTTCGTATGCATTACCCAGATCTAAATATGTATTAAATAAATGATGATTCTTTCTCATTTGATAGTTATCAAATAATAAATTTTCTTTGAAAGCATCTTCATATAATTCGTGGCTTAAATAATCAATAATTGCGTTTATAGCATTGTTAGAGTAACAAACTAAATTCCAAGACCAAGCTTTAGCTCTAACATATCTAGCCAAAGGAGTATCTGCAGTTCCACAAATTTGCACACACTTAATCAAAACTTTTGACCTAACCATATTGCATTCTTCCCATATTTCTTTACATAATTTTTGTTCATAATCAGACATTTTATTGTTGCCTAATCCAACAGTTGAAAATAATTTATATGCAAATTCGGGATTGTTATATAAATATTTTTCTTTCATAAATTATCCCTTTGTACAGTTTTAACTAACACTTCCCTTGGTTTTGAACCAATTTGCGGTCCGATTATTCCTTGTTCTTCTAACAAATCAACAACTCGAGCTGCACGATTATAACCTAAACAAAATTTTCTTTGTAATAGTGATACACTTATCACGCCAGTTTCAATCGCAAAGTCAACTATTTCATCATAAAGTGGCTCATTATAATCATCATGATCTGTAGATAAATTCCTAATTTTTGACTCATTTACAATATTACTATAACTCACTTTATTTTTTGATGTTAAGTCTTTAATAATTACTATCATATCATTATCATCTACAACATTTATATGAATTGGTTCTAATTTACTGTTTAAAGGAGAATTAATTAATACATTTCCAACACCAGATATTTTTTCGGCTCCTGGTGATTCCAAAACCATTCTAGAATCTTTAATACTAGGAACTCTAAATGAGATACGTGTCGGAAAATTTAATTGTGAAATAGCAGTTAGAACATCAACAGTTGGATGATTGGCTACAATGATTAAATGTATTCCTACGTTCCATCCGCTTTTTGCGAGCATTTCTATACATGAATTACATTCATTTTCACTTCCGTTAGCAAAAACAGTATAATCATCAATAAATATAAGATGATACGGGATTTTAGTCACTTCTTCTAATTTATTATAATCTGATATTTTCTTTAGTTCTACCGCTTTTAGAAGATCATATCTGTTTTGCATTTCATTAATTTCTTCTGTTAAAACAGCTTCCAGTTTTTTAACATTTTTTATAATTGGAAATAGCATATGAGGTTCTCCATTAAAACAAGAATAATCTACCCCCTTTGAATCAGCTAAAATTATTCTAACTTCCTCTAATGAATATTTTGAAATCAAACTTAACAATAAAGAATTAATTAAGTTTGTTTTACCACTCATAACTGTACCCCCAATTAATAAATTAGGCATTTTAGTTATATCATAGTAAATCCATTTATCATCTTTATCTAATCCTATAGGAACAGTTAATATACCTGTACTAGGAGTTTCCTTTATTGCTTTCTTGAAACTTTCATCTTTTATTAGTTCTATTTCTGGGTATTGATATTCAACTTTTTCTTCTTGTTCTTCATTTTCACCTTGAATTTGATTTCCACATTTCCAACAATATTCTGCATCTTTATCAACTAATGTATCGCATTTCGGACATTTTATTTTATCACTATTATCTTCTTCTATATGATTATTCATATTTGAAGATATATTATTGTATAGACTGTTGTTTTTACTTCCAAAAATTTTATCTAATAACCCCATATTATTACCTCCTTTTTGTAGCCCATTCAACAAAGCTCAATAAACAAACTGCAAATATAGCACTTGCAATAAGTTCTAAATTCTCATCATTTTTTTGTTCTTCTTCATATACACAGACGTTTTCAGGATGTTCGGAACCATTACTACAAACAAAATATCCTTTTTCACTGCATGTTACTGTTTCACCGGTTTCACAAATATCAGTTTTGCTCTTTATTGGCAAAGAAATATCTTCAGATGTTATTTCTAAATTTTGAGAGCATTGTCCATTTTCTATATAGCATAAATATTTATCGCTATATTCAAAATTATATGATCCTAAAGAAATTGTACATTTATTATTTTCATCACATTTAGATATATACTTTCCCGAAATGACAGTATCACTATTAAAAAATTTCAGTGCCGCATCTTTTTTGTTAATTATAATAATCATATTACTATTTTTCCATTTATTAACGTATTCCGGACTAGGTTTATAGTTGAAAATAAGCAATATTATAGCAAAGGTAAAAAGAATTGTCCCAATAATATTAGCTGTTTTTAATATAGTTCTATTATTTTTAGCAAGCAATAATCTTTTACATAAAAATATAAAATTGATAATACAAACTAAAATCGCCCATATGTTAAAAATACATATACCTACGATTCCAAGTAGTATATTTAAAATAAATAAAATTACACAGTAGATATAAACTTTCTCTTCAGAAAAATAATTCGTTTTAGAAATATGTATATGAGATTTATCTTTCAAATCTCTATTTTCTTTCAAAAGCTCATTTCTTTCAGCTTCTGCTATACGCATATTTTCAACATACTTTTTCTTCTCTTTATAAGATACTTTATATATACCTTTATTTTGAGAACGAGGGATTTTGTACCTCAAATCTTTAGTTAATAAATGACAAGCTGATATATAGTGTTCTAAAATCAACAATTTAGTTTCTTTATCTTTTTCATCAACATAGTTTTTAAAATACTTAATATTTATTGCACACGCTGATATTCTATAATGAACATCTATTACCTTAGAATAATCCAAATTATTTTCATTATAATAATCAACTGTTTTTGTTATAATATAAGCCATAGCATTTGAGCATTCTTTAATATAATTACTTAATTCTGTCTTATCAGTAATTTTTTCTTTAATTTCATCAAAAGCTTCAGATACTAAATTTTCATTAGTTCTTTCAAAGCTCATAGTACAAGCTCTACAAATCTTTTCTCTGAAAATAAGTTTTGGATTATGAGGATTTAGTTCCAGTGCTTTCTTATATTCACTTTTAGCTTCTTTTAACATCAATTCATGATAATAACGATCAGCCAAAGTCACATAATTTTCATATTTAGGAATATTTTTTATTTCAACGTTACCAGATATTTCGATTTTAACTTTTGCTATTGCATCTTCAACTATGATTTTTGAATGGCAAAACTCACATTTTGTTGTATCACTATCTTTATCTACATCAATATTTGCGCCACAATTAGGACATTTGGCAGCAACTAATTTCATAAAAAACCACTTCCTAATACGCTACTATTATATCATAAAAGTATTATTTTTTTCGATAATATCTTAAGTAATTAAAAAAGGGAGACTATAATGTTATTCAGGTTCTCATTTAAATTATAAATCCATTTCAAAATCGTCTTTATCTATTTCTTCGTAGGATTCATTATTAGATTTTAAATAACTTGGTATTTCAGCATAATCAAATAACTCATCTTCTTTAGTAGTTCCTTTTGAAATATCATAAACATCATTAGAATCAAAGTCTTTATTGTCATAATAGTCTTTTATTTCGCTAGTGGTACGATTTTTGGTCTTATCATTGCCAATTTGTAATAATTCCCTAAAAAAGTGTTTTATGGCTTCTAAAATGGCTCTTAAATAGTCTTTAAGATTATTATTCTCTTTGGTTAAGTTTTGATTTCTAGTAGTAAGTGCTTTCACTTCTCTATGTAGATTATTATTTTCTTTTTCTAATGCTTGATGACTTTTAGTAAAAGTTTCTACTTCATTAAATAGTTGTTCCATTTTAGGTTGAAATTCCATTACTTTTTTA
>CANQDV010000080.1 GCA_947593955.1 uncultured Bacilli bacterium
TATACCCCCCCCCCCTAGGGATTTTGCAATAAAAAAAAGAAGATTTATTGATTATCTTCTTTATCATTATTATTACTGTCTTTTAACTTTTCTATTAGCTCTTCTTTAGTCATCTTAGTATAACCCTTAATATTTCTTTCTTTAGCTATCATTCTAAGTTCAGTCATACTATAAGTTTCATAACTAACTTCATCTTTTGGCATTTCTTTATGTTCTGCTAAATATTCAATTTGTTCTTTAGTTAAAGTTTCATATTCTAATAAAGCTTCCGCAATTAGTTTTACTAAGTCTTGATTCTCCTGTAATATTTTTTTAGCATCTTTATAACATTTATCAATTATCTTACGCATCTCTAAATCAATTTCATGAGCTACTTCATTAGAAAAGTTACGAGTTTTGTTATAATCTCTTCCTAAAAATACTCCGCCTTCTTGTTGTTCTAATTGTACTGGTCCTAAATCACTCATACCATATTCAGTAACCATACTTCTTGCTATTTTTGTTGCTTTTTCAAAGTCATTATGAGCTCCCGTTGTAATTTCACCAAAAGTTAATTCTTCGGATACACGTCCACCTAATAATCCAGTAATACGTTCTAATAATTCTTTTTTAGTTGAAGTATATTTTTCTTCTTTTGGAATCATCATAGCATATCCACCAGCATAACTTCTTGGAATAATAGTTACTTTTTGGACATCATTAGCATCATCCAATTTTAGTCCTAGTACAACGTGTCCTGCTTCATGGTATGCTACCATTTTCTTTTCTTTTTCGGTATATTTTTTACTTACTTTAGCAGGTCCCATCAACACACGATCAGTAGCTTCATCTATTTCACTCATTGTAATAGCATCTTTATTACGTCTTACAGCAAGTAAAGCAGCTTCATTTAATAAATTCTCTAAGTCAGCACCACTAAATCCTGGTGTTCTTCTAGCTAAATTACTTAAGGTAACAGAAGGTGCTAAAACTTTATTACGTGCATGTACTGCTAATATTTCTTCTCTACCTTTAATATCTGGTAAATTAACTGTTACTTGTCTATCAAATCTTCCTGGTCTTAATAAAGCAGGATCCAACACATCAGCACGGTTTGTAGCAGCTATAATAATAATTCCTTCATTAGCTCCAAAACCATCCATCTCGGTTAATAATTGATTTAATGTTTGCTCTCTTTCATCATGTCCTCCTCCTAAACCAGTTCCTCTTTGACGACCTACAGCATCTATTTCATCAATAAATATTAAACATGGTGCATTGTGTTTTGCTTGTTTAAACATATCTCTAACACGGGAAGCACCAACACCAACAAATAACTCTACAAAATCAGAACCACTTATATAATAAAATGGAACATTAGCTTCCCCTGCAACAGCTTTAGCTAGTAATGTTTTACCTGTTCCTGGAGGTCCTACCAATAATACACCTTTAGGAATTCTTGCACCTAACTTTTGAAATCTTTTTGGATTTTTTAAGAAGTCAATTAATTCTTTTACTTCTTCTTTTTCTTCTTTTAATCCTGCAACATCTTTAAAAGTAACCTTATTCTTTTCATCGCTAAGTCTTGCTTTGCTTTTACCAAAATCCATTGATTTTCCAGCATTACCCATCTGTTTAGAAAAGAAGAAGAATGCAAATGCAACAAGTATTACAAGTGGTAATATATTCCACAATAAATATACTAACGTACTTGAACTAGGGTCTTCACTTGTCGTTACCTTAAAACCAACCTCATCTTCACTTGCTAATATATTAGCAATAATAGAATCAGATAATGGTACTTTTACAGAAAAAGTTTCGTTTTCGGCATAACTTTTAAGTTTACCTGTTATTTGGTATACCATAGCGGCTTCTTTAGGTACAATACTTATTTCAGTAACTGTACCCTTATTAATTTCACTTATAAATTCATCATAAGTAAAAACATTATTTTTTACATTTACTATATTAAAAACATAGAATATTACCAATATTATTAATAAAAGAAATATATATGGTAACAATCCTCTTTTGATACTTTTTTTATTCATAATATCCTCCTTGTTAATTATATTTTAATATTATATCATACTTTTCATTTTTTTGTTTAGCAAATTTAGATTTTTTAATTCCAGGCACCCATAATATGTTGTTACTACTATCTACAACTATTGGCCAGGAATCACGCAACTCTAGTTCAACCTTTGAATCAATAAATATATCTTTTATTTTTTTAGAACCACTAATCTTTTTTAAAGCCATCTTATCCCCTAAATGTCTAGTCCTAACATATAAAGGTAGATTTATCTCACTTGATAGTAACCTACATACATTATTGTTATTTGACTCTTCACTTTGAACAACAGTAATACTATGATGATATGGTAATTCTACTCTTTCTTGAATTTCTATTTCATAATTGAAAGTTATATCGACTTCTTTCGTAATTTTTAGGCTATCGTAAGATTTAATTGCTTTATATTCACCAGGCAAATCTATAGTAGCATTTGATCTTTTAGATTTTACTAAATTTAAAATAGAAACCAAATGAGTATCATTGATTTGATTTAAATCTGATGGATATAGCTCTTCTAAAACATATGCAATAATTTTTTTCTGTATTAGTGGCGATTGGTCTAATAAAAGAGGAATATTAATAATACCATTTTTATAAACTTTTTTTATAACCTTTTCTAGTATGCTATTAACAAACTCATCATATTCTAATAAAGTTTCGCTAAATTTTTCAAATTTTTCATGTATTAATGGATCTTCTTTTTTCAAAAATGGTAATACTTCCATACGATATCTATTTCTTGTATATTTTCCTTTAAAATTGGACTTATCAATTACATATGGAATATTATTCTTTTTGTCAAATGTTTCTATTTCATCTTTCGTAACCCCAATAAGTGGTCGTACTAGTTTATAATTATCTTTTGTTACTTCTTTTTCAAATCCTGCATATCCCTTTAATGTTGATCCTCTAGCAATACGCATTAGTATTGTTTCCATTAAATCATCACTATGGTGAGCTGTCATTAAATATTTAGCTTGATATTTATTTATTATCTCTTCATAAAAATGATATCTTATTTTTCTAGCTTCGTTATGAAAGTTATCATCACCATATTTCTCTATAGTCATCGCTTCAAATACAATATTATTTTTTTCACAATAATCTCTTAAAAAAATTTCTTCCTGTTTACTTTCTTCTCTTACATTATGATTAATATGAACACATATCAAAGATATATCAATTTTTTCTCTAATCTTTTGCAAAATATACATTAAAGCCATTGAGTCCGGTCCACCAGAACAACCAATTACTATTATATCTTTATCTTTTAATTTTAAGACGTTTAATAAATAATTATAAATTTTATCCATATAACCACCTTCTATCATTGTATCTAATTTAAACAAGTTTATCAACTAATTTATTATATGTGCTAGTCTTTTGGAAACAAATTTAATTATTTGTTAAAAAAAGAGCAATTATATTGCTCTAATCTGGTAAAATTATAACATATTCTCCTTCTTTAGTATAGAAGTATTTTTCTCTTAAATGTCTTGCTATATATTCAGGATTTTGTAAACGCTCAACATCAACAGTAAGTTTTTCTTCTTCTTCTTTCAAAGATAAAAATTCTTTTTCTAAATCCGATTTTTCTTTGTATTTAGCATATATGTTTACCCATACTTTAGTAATACTAGTTAATACTGCACCAATGACAAAAAGACAAGCTATACCAAAAACTAAAAATCTTAGAGTTTGTTTTTTACTTTTTTTATGAACATATATAGTTGACACAGTATCACCACCTTATTATTCATAGTAATTATATCATTATTAAAATTATAACTACAGTTTTTTTTCAATAAATTCTTCAAGTTGACAGAATTTTACTGTTATACACACAAAATACTTCATACTGTTTCAAATATCAAAAATAAAAGCAATAAAAATGATGTCTTTATAGACATCGCAGAGTGTAGACAAACCCCTAGAATTTTTCTAGAGGTTTTCTTATGCAACTTTTAAAAATTGAAGTTTGATAATTTT
>CANQDV010000081.1 GCA_947593955.1 uncultured Bacilli bacterium
GGCGGAATTGGCAGACGCACTAGACTTAGGATCTAGCGCCTTAGGCATGCAGGTTCAACTCCTGTTACCCGCACCAGATAGATAGAAAACGACTTGTAAAGAGGTCGTTTTTATGATATTATGTATTTGTCAAGGAAACTTGAATAAAATAAAAAAAGGATACATTTGATTGCAGGAATCAGATGTTATCCCTTATGGAGTGCATCTGAAATCAACGATTGTTGAGATCAGATGTTTTTATTATCTAAATAGTAAGGTGATTACTATGAAGAATAATAGTAGGATTATAATAAATAGAGATGCTTCTCTTTTTGTCATAATGAACCACCACCTTTCTCTTATCTTTTGATAATTGAAAGGGAAAGCATTTGATATATTTCAAATGTATCATGTTGAATCTATAAAAATTAATTTAGTGCTAACATACAGAGGTACTATTTTTATTAAATGGAGAAAATACTATGAAAGAACTTTGAAAGGTTATTTTATATGTTGTAATAGTGCAAATATTATTTAGAGACTATTTCCGTTTAACTATTATTATTGGCCTAATAACATTAATATCTATATTAGTGATTTATTTTGCAGAAGTACCTAAAATTATTCGAAAATATAATATGAGTAGTATAAGATTTAATTTATCAGTAATAATTGCATGGATAATCGTTTCAATCTTTTTTATGGCTTTCTTTATAAGTTTAGTATTGGATGGCTATCTTCATTACTGTGGTCATAATTGGGACTGTTTTGAAAGTGGTTTCGAATATGCTTTCTACAGAATAGGCTTATTGTTATATGCTGGTATTGTAATAATTTGGAAAATTATTATGTTTATTTTCAAACTATTAAAAAAATAAATATATTATAAATAAAAATATTTGAGTTTTTTATAAAATATATGAATAAACATTGCTTATTTTCACCATATTAAAAGTGGAGGGAAATAATGAAAAGCGAAAATATTAATGCTTTAGATGAAATCCATAAAGGAACCTGTATGGGAATGGATGCTCTTCACTTTGTTTTAGATAAAGTAGAAGACGATAAACTAAAAAACGTATTAGAAGAAGAATATAATCAATATGAAGAAATTGCTAAGAGAATTGAAGAAGTTTATCCTAAATATAATGATGATAAGCCCCATGAAACTAATGCTATGACCAAAGCGATGACTTGGTATGGTATTGAAATGAAGACTCTTACTGATAAAAGTAACTCTAAGATTGCCGAATTATTATTACAAGGAGTCAATATGGGAATTATTGAAGGTAGGAAAATATTAAATAAGAAAAAAATTGATAAAGAGGTTAATGATATTATTTCTACTTATGTAACTATGCAAGAAAAGAGTGTAGAAGTTTTAAAACAATATTTATAATGGAGAAATGTAAAATATGAATAAAAAATATGAAACAGTACCTAATATAATTACTGGTAAAGATTTAGACTATTTAAGTGATATGTTTAATTGGAATTATGGAGCATATAAAAAGACACGTGATAGTATTAATAAGATACAAGATATGGAGATGAAAAATATGTTAGAAAAAGCTGCTAATGTATTTAATAATAATATGACAACAATATTAAGCATTTTAGAGCAAGGAGGAAAAAATGAATAATAATGAAATATCCAATCCTAAAACAGAAGTTCCAAAAGGTTTAGCATTGAATGAAAAAGATTATTTAAATGAATTATTGTCTTGTTTAAAAGACATGGAAAAAAACTACGTTATAGCTATGACTGAAGCTAGCAATGAATGCCTATATAATAAATTGCAAAGTATATTTCAGGCATTAGCATCGTTACAAAGAGAAGTATATGAATTAATGTTTAGAAATGGTTGGTATTCATTAGAAAAAGCAGAACCAAATAAAATAAATCAAAAGTATCAAAAACTTAGTCAAGAATTAAAAGATTTAAATGATTAGACTTATATTGTGTAAGTCTTTTTTTTTATAGCATATAATATCGTATAGCAATTATATAATTATTATGTTATAATAAAAAAAATTAAAAGGTGGTTTATATGGACAGATTTGAAATTGCAAAAAAGGTTGGAATTACAGGTATTATTGGAAATATCTTTTTATTTGTTTTAAAAATAGTTATAGGTATTATCAGTACAAGTCAATCTATGATTGCTGATGCCATGAATAGTGCAGGGGATGTTTTTGCATCTTTTATGACATGGTTAGGCAATAAAATATCTAGTGTACCTAATGATGAAGGTCATAATTATGGGCATGGTAAAGCCGAATATATATTTTCAATGTTAATAAGTCTTTCAATGATTATTATTTCACTAAAACTTTTATATGATTCTATAATATCTATAATTTTAAATAATCATTTGACCTTTTCTTGGCTTTTAGTATTTATATGTTTTATAACTATCATAGTAAAAGTAGTTTTATATCTATATACTAAGTATCTATATAATAAAAATAATAATCTTTTAGTAAAAGCTAATATGATAGATCATCGAAATGATTGCATTATTACTTTATTTACAACTGTTGCTATACTTTTTACCAAGGTTGGTATTTATTGGTTCGATGGAATAGTAGGAATTGGTATTTCCATATGGATATTATTAGTAGGTATTAATTTATTTAAAGAAAGTTATAATGTTTTAATGGATAGTGCTATTGATGATGAATCTAAAAATAAAATATTATCAATTATAAAAAAGAATAAAAGCATAAAAAGAATAGGTACACTATATTCAGTACCTATTGGGTATAAATATATTGTGGTAGTTACTATTTTTGTTGATGGTGAATTACCTACTTCTAAAAGTCATAATATTGCCGATGATATAGAAAAATTAGTTAGACAGAAAATAGATAAAATACAAGAAGTAATTATTCATATAGAGCCATATATAAATAATTAGTTAAATAATTTATATAAGATTAATGGATAATTAGAAATAAAGGATACATTATTAAAGATTTTTATTCCATCATGTTTTGGGCAACCTCTAAAGAATTTATAAGTAGTCATCATATCTTCAGAACTTTGAGTTATAATCATTACCTCTTTTTCATACTCTAATTGTTGATTTAAAATAGGAAGACTTAACATTTCAGGTGAGAAAATATAAAAATCAACATCAATATAATTAGTTTCATATGCTGATAAAATAACTCCTATGTGGTGAGTATTTTCTCGATCTTTTATATGAAAAATTATATTATGACTTATACTTGATACGTATAGATTAATTGAAGGATATTCGTCTAATACTTTGTATAAATTATCAACTTGTTCTTTATTTATTTTATTAATAAGTTCTATATTTTGAGCATATGGTGTTGTCGATATTGGAATAAAATTAATAAGTATTTTTTTATTTAAATTTTTGAAATTCTCAAGGGCTTCTTTTAAAGTTATTACTTCATATCCAGAGATTTCATCTAAAGGTGTTTTTTGAATATATGATATTAATTGAGCATTTAAACTTTCCTCTTCATAAGGAGTTATAACTACAGGAATATTATCTTTTGATAAAACCACTTCTAAAGATACACCATCAATATATTCAGTGGAATTATTGATTTCATTAAAAAAGTTTTTCTTACTTTGAAAGACATTTTTATTAACTATTAACTTCATTTTATATCTCCTTTGTACATTTAAATATATGATAAAATTAAAAAAAATATAATTGATATTATAGTTATCTAACAGTATAATATATTTATAACGATTTTGAATGCCGATTTGGCTCAGTTGGTAGAGCAACGCACTCGTAACGCGTAGGTCGTAGGTTCGAGTCCTACAATCGGCACCAGATGGATACTAAGCTCGGACTTTTTAAAATATTTAATAAGTTCGAGTTTTAATATTCAATAATTTATGATAAAATTATTTTAGTAATTAAGGGGGAAAATATGAAACAAGAATTAATTAAAACAGAAATAAAAGTTAAAGAAACTAAAGTAGG
>CANQDV010000082.1 GCA_947593955.1 uncultured Bacilli bacterium
ATATATTTTTACTGAAATAAGTTTGCTTTTTGATAAACTTTTAGAAAAAAATGAATTTACTCTAAAAATTTACGATTTTTTAATAATTACCTAAATTTTAAAAACTTATAATGGTAAGTAATTAAATAATAATAAAATTATTTTATATAGAATAAAAAGTCATTTTACTATAATCACTAAAATAAACTAAAAAACAACATTTCTGCTGTTTTCAATTAAAATTTCTTGATTATTAATTTTTATTAAGTACCAACTATTTGACCTATATTAAAGTTTAAATAATATATTCTTTTTCTTATATTTTGAATAAAATATAAGAATTACAAATAAACATACTATAAAGAATATCATTATCATAACAGATACAAATGATCCTGTATAAGGATTTTCTGGTATTGGTTCTTGTTCTATTTCAGCAATATTAAATGTTATTTTGCCATTATTACCTAAATATTCATTTATAATTGCATCTACACCTTTCGTAGCTGAAGAAGTTGCTACTATTGGTAAATAATTATTACTTGATGTATTAGTTTCATTAAAAATTTTATTCTCTATATTTTGATGTAAATCTCCAACTCTTAATCCACCTATTTTTGTAGATAATACCCAATTACCATCAAGTTTAGAACTAGGTATTTCCTGATTATAATCATATACTTCTTCATATTTGGCAGATTTATCTATCCAACTTACATAACTCTCTTTAGAAACAGTATTTCCTAAATCTCCTAAGCCAAATAAAGAACCTAATCTTGGTATTATATATTTAATTTGTTTACCTTCTCCTTGTTCTAATTTATAATAATCCGTTACCATATAATAATATTTATTTGCAGAAACATTAGTCCTATATTTTATAATATCTTCGTTTAAAGTTATTACATTCCCTTCTTTTAATTTACCATTTTTTATATCTTCTTTTACTTTTTCTACAACTTCTTCAGGTACTTTATTATTTTCTGTTTTTCCAGAATACTCAAAAGCATAAACTGCTCCCTTAAATGTTTTTGAATTATCTATATGTTCCAATGTCCCATCACTTTTTATTGTATATGCATGAGTGTATAGTAATAAGTTCTTTTGAAATAAATAATATCTATTATTATCACTTGGTGAAAAGCTTACAAAAGTATCTCCTCTTACTGGTGATGATACATCTTCAGAATATTCTGTATATAAGGAATTACTAAAATAGTTTGAATAAAAACTTATTTCATTTCCATTCATATTTTTAGCCAAGTATTCACTATCAATCTTCATAGGATTTACTATATCACTATTTGGTAAAAAAATACTTTCATCTATTCCAACACCATAGAATAATCTAAATGGAGTTGATAAAATTTTATTATCTAAATTCGTATTATAAGAAAAAACAGAACCATCCTCATTTAATAAAACAGTAACTACTTCTAGTGGTAAAACATTAACTGGGAAATTAACAAATAAATTATTCTCATTTTTTGATGCTGAAAAATTCTTCTTATTTTCTTGCCATATTTGAATATCACTCAATTTATATTTTACATTATTATTTTTTTCACCATAACATAAATTAACAAATTCTATATTATTACCATCAACAAAATCATATAGTGTATAAACTGTATCTTTTTGTTCATTTGTCAATTCTTGATTTTTTTTAATAGATGAAAGATGCTCACTTAAGGTATTTTTATCTACATAAAAAACATCTCCGTCATCCCAATTACCAGTTGACTTATAATTTCCATCTTTATCGTACCATCCACTTATAAATGTCCCATCACTTGACTGCTCTTGAATAAAATTATTATCAAAAACGCCAATTTTATTTATTCCGTATATTTTACCAAAAAGCAATAGTGCCATATCATAAGTTTTGTTACTAACATTAACAGCCTTATCTTTAATTTCCATATATTCTCCAATTAGATCATTATAAGTTACCGAATCATAACCTAAACTATTATACCCTGATAACGGTCTAAATATTTGTATGTCAAGGCTACTAATAAGACTTTTAAAATAAGATACCATATCACTTGATGAAATATCACTAAAATTATCATTATAATTAATATTATTTATTACATCTTCATTAGTAACACCATCTACTTCTTTATCTAATTTATTAATTCTTAAAAGTATAGTATTTTGCAAATTTTCATTATAATCACTAGATTTAAATTCTGAAATTATATAGTCAGAAGAATTCTTCCATTCTTCAAACAGTTCATAAGCATCTATAACCTCTTGTTTAAATTCCCATGTTATATCATCAGGTAATTGATTCTTAAAATATTTTTCTGGATTTAACGTAGCAAACAATCTAGGTACTTGCCAATTAACATTGGGAGTATCAACACTAACTGTTGAAATTTTAAAAGACGTTGAATATTGTTCTTGATCGATTCCGGCTTGAGCAAGTAATTTTTCATATTGATTTACAACTTTAGCTTTCATAAATGCAGCTGTAAGCAAAATATCAACAATTGTTTCTTTTCCACCCATATTTATAGTAGATTCTTCTGCTCTAAATAACTTCTTATTACTAGAATACGATTCAATGTTAAGATAATTTTGAACATTATACCACTCATCACCAACCGAATTATCTTGGGTATCCCTTTTCGTAAAAAAATTGCTTCCTCCATCACTTATAATAACAGCCATTGGAATACGAGGAACTACAACTTTTGTATTATCACTAGGTGAATAATAAGTGTATGAAACATTTTCAATAGTCTGCATATTTTTATATAGTTCTTCAAAACCTTGATAAATACCTACTTGTAAATTAGTATTATATCCAATACAAGCATCAAGCTTTTCAACTTTTGATTCTTTCATACTTTCGGTATAATTATTTCTTACACTATTTTCAATAGTTTCTTCATTTTTTTTTGCTTTAAAACGTAAAGTATAGGCACATCCTCCACTAGAACTAAAACTATCTTCAGGATTTTCAAAATTTTGTTCATTATAAACAGTAAAATCTTCTACTGTAATATATGGTGTTTTATCATTAACTTTTTCATAATGCCCAAGGCTCATTAAAGTATAAGATATAGCACCATAAACTACAACTGATGCTTGATTATGTGTATTATTTTTCATTAAAAAATCTATTGAATCATTTATAGAATTAACTACTTTTTGAATACGAGAATGTTGTATCCTTGTAGTCGAATCATTATGTTCTTCGTTATCAACAATATCCATTCCCATAGATCCTGACATATCTATTATAAAAACTATATTAACAGGAAGTTTATTTTCAAAATTTAATGAACTCCCCAACGCACTATAAACATGAAGAAAATCACTATTATTTATTATTGTACCATTAAAACCATCTGTTTCCATATCTAGACTAATATTATCATTAAAAACACTTTTATCAGCCCATATACGTCCTGCATATCTAGATCCATTTTCATCATTTACTAAATTATTTAAGTATGAATCCATTGTATTATAATCAGAAATTTTATTTGTCCAAGTTTTAGCATATGGAAAAATTGAAACAAATACCATGGAAAAAGAAATCATAAATATGAACATTTTTTTTAAGATTTTACTAATTTTTTTATAACTTAAATTTATCACTTTTTATCTCCTTTAAATTTACTATGTTTAATTTTTTATTATCCTATACTTCTTACTCAATATCATAATTTACAGAAAAAATCAATACTATTTTTCCACTAGTAAGTGTTATACGTTATATAATAAGTTGCTATATCCCTATTTATTTGAAAGAAATTCAAAAATTTTAAATTCCCAAATTACTCGTCAAAAAAACTATTAACAAAAGTTTTGTCAATAGTTTTAAATTATCCTAAGATACTTAAAATTTAAAACGAGGATTCTTTAATGGCTTTTTTTGAATACATAGCATATCTTTATCAATATGATCAATCATAGAATCATCTCCATTTAAAAAATC
>CANQDV010000083.1 GCA_947593955.1 uncultured Bacilli bacterium
AAATACTTTAAAATTTATAACAAATCTGAAATATTAGAAAGTAAAATTTTTGGAGATGGAATACCAAATGAATTATTTGATGATGCAATAGGTGACTTTATAGCTATAGCAAATTCTAATAAATGTTTAATAACCAATGGAGACGATGTACTATTTTCTCAACATGCTGGCTATACAGATGATGAAGTATTTGTCCCTTTAATAATAGTAGATAAAACTAAAAATTAATTTCTATATTTTGTCTTTGACAAAATAATTAACCCCCTAGGAATTCTGACAAATGTAACAAAATATCCTATGGGGATTTTTTATTTCAATAAAAAATCATCTCTATCTTGAGATGAATATATTTGAATGCCCGAAAAGTTCGAACAGATTCGTCAATGGAGCGATAGTTGAGTGATTACACAACTTTTTCTCACTATGAGGATGATATATAAACCATCCATCTAGATTTATTATAACATAAAATATAAAAAAGAAAAGTATATTGTTAAAAGTATTAAGTTTTATGATATACTTATAGTAAGAAATATCTTATGATATTCTTTTTTTATGTAAGGAGGATAAAATGGCTGAGTTAAAATTATCATATGATGAACATTTTGCATTAATAATTGGTATAAATAAATATCAAAATTTAAGCAATTTAGAATATGCAGTCAATGATGCTAAATCGATAAAAAAAGTGTTGATTGATAAATATAATTATAAAGAAGAAAATATTAAAATGTTAATTGATAAAGAAGCAACTAAGGATAACATTATGAATTCTTTCTATGAAATAGCTCAAAGTTCTTGTAATGATGATTCAGTACTAATATTTTATGCTGGACATGGAATAAACTATCAAGCTGGTCTTAAAGATAAAGGTTACCTTGTTCCATATAATGGTACTGAACAAAACCTTAATACATTAATAAGTTTAAATACAATTATGGACGAATCAGAGTTGTTTAGAGCCAAGCATATATTTTATATTATGGATGCTTGTTATAGTGGCCTTGCTCTTCAAAGAGCTTCCTTCGGCTCTAAAAGATTTTTAAAGGATATGTTGAGAAGACAAGGAAGACAAATATTAACGGCTGGGAAGTCTGATCAAACTGTTAAAGATGCCGGCGGAAAAACAAATAATTCCATATTTACTTCTTATTTATTAGAAGGACTAAACGGACAAGCTAAAACTGAGTATGGAGTATTGAGTGCATCATCCGTTATGAATTATGTATATAACAAAGTTTCAAACGATCCTAAGTCATACCAAACACCTGGTTATGGTTCATTTTATGGTGAAGGAGATTTTATCTTTAATTTTGAAGAGATTAATGAACAATTAGAAAAAAACTCTGAAAAAGATAACGATATATTAATAGAAATTCCAGGAATTATTGCTAATGAGCAAAAGGACAATATGGACTTATTTATTAATGAATTGAAAGAATTATTATCAGATTCAAAAAATTATATTAAAGTTAATGATATTATAAATGAAGAAATAAGAATATTTTTATCAGAATTTAATAAAGAAAAACTAAATTTAAGCAGTGTGACTGATGATATTGTAAAATCTATGGTTCATAATTTTGAGAAAATAACTATTAATCTACTTAATGCAATAATTTTATTAACATATTACGGAGGAGAAAAATATATTAATTTAATAAAAAAAATAATATATAGAGTTCATCCTACAGGAACATTTGGTGGTAGTACTGTAGCAATATCATTACTATATTTTCCTACTGTAATTCTTGTATATGCTGTACTTATCACTGCTCTTGAATCGGATAATTATAATATTATTAAAGAAATATTGGATATGAAGGAAAATAAAGTTGACGCCTCAAATTATTATAATGATTCAGATAGTTTTATTACAAATTTATTTTCCAAAATTAGTTATTCTTCATCGTATTTTAAAATCTTTTTCCCTGACCAAAACTATCTATATCCAATGAATGAATACTTATATAAATACTTACAACCAATAATTGATGATATTTTATTTATTGGTGATAATTATAATGATCTATACACTAATACTGAATTATTAATTAGCATTTTTGTAGCTATAGAAAAACATATGAATAATCAAAATAATATTTGGGGTCCCACAGGTAGATATATTTATATTTTAAACTATGGTAATAGAGATATTAGTAAATTACCAATTAATGCCATTATAGAAAAACTTGGATTATATGATAAATTAAGTGATAAAAATGATTTTATTAGTAAATATGCATCATTCTTGTCAAAAAGCTACTTTTAAAAAAAATACATAAGTGTGATATAATTATACTGAAGTTAGGAAGTGATTAAATGGATTTAAAATTTATATATGTTTTAAATGAAACAAAAATTGATAGTTACATTATAAAAAAAGATGAAGTTGGTATAATTGCATGTGAAGATGGTGATTACTTTGTTGTTAACTTTTCAGAAGCTGATTATCCTTTAAAAATAAATAAAAATAATGTAAAAATTTTTAATCCACTACAAACAGGTGATGCATTTGAAAAGAAGATTTGTAATGTTTGTAATCGACTATTACCTGTAGATCAATTTGCAAAGAATCAAAATGGGAAGAATAATAGAACTGTTAGAAGACCATCTTGTAATGACTGTAGAGAAATAATAGATGGTGTAGGAGTTCCTGCTGGATTAAAAAGAGAATGGGAAAAAGTAAAACCTAATTATACAATATGGGAATGCCCAATTTGCAAAAAAAAGACTATACCCGGTATAACGAGTAAAGTCGTTTTAGATCATAATCATGAAACAGGAATTCCTAGGGCCTGGATATGTGATAGTTGTAATACTGGCTTAGGAAGATTTAAAGATGACATTAATTTACTTCAATGTGCTATAGATTATTTAAAGAAATTTGAATAGGTGTATCTTCTATTCTTTTTTTTGCAATATCAACATATTCTTGTGAAATATCACATCCGATATAATTTCTTAAATTCACTTTAGCCATTTTACATGTTGTTCCACTACCACACATAGGATCAAAGACTATATCATTTTTGTTACTCCAACTTAAAATATGATCTTCGGCTAAATGTTCAGGAAATATTGCAGGATGGTTAAATGCTATTTTGTCTTTAGTCGATCCACCAAGTCCAACTGCGTATTCCCAAATATTTGTTTTAACTTTTTCTTTATTTAGTTTTCCTAATACTTTCTTATTTACCCCATCTGCTTTTTTATTAGCAACTAACATTTCATAACCATTGCGTGCTGTAGGTTCCATAATAGGATTAAATGTTTTTGGTGAACCTTTTGAAAAAATAAACATATATTCAAAACAATTTGTGTATCCATTAGATCTCATAAATGGTGTATTCTTTTTCTTATATATCATAACGTCATGAACATTAAAACCTACAGTCTGAAATGTTAATGCATGTTTAAAACTTGTTAATGTTTTGTTTCCTTTGACTATCTTGTCTCCAACTACCCAAACTACAACACCACCTTTTTTAGTAATTCTAAATAATTCCTTTGCTATTTTCTCGCAATCAAATGAATATCCATTATAATTACGAAGGTTATCATATGGAGGAGATGTTACAGTTAAATCTATATAATTATCATCTATTTTTTTCATAAATGAGACACAATCTTCGCAGTAAATTTCATTAAGTTTTATTTCCATTTCGCACCTCCCTAATCATTTATTATTATAACATACAATTTGTAATTTTATTTCTATTAAAGTTCAAAATCATCTTTTTCTTTGTCTTTTTCATTGCCACAACCTGTAATTCTATCAAAAGTTTCTTCACTAATAATTTGATTATTATACATATCATCAACAACTTCTGCATAAACATCTTCTTTATCTTTTCTGTTAAACA
>CANQDV010000084.1 GCA_947593955.1 uncultured Bacilli bacterium
CCAGATACCAATATAGACTTTAGTAAGATCAGTAGTAATAGTAATGGGAAAGGATTATATTATACGAGTAAGAATACAGAAGATAATAGAATAACGTATTATTTTAGAGGAGATGTTAAAAATAACTATGTTTATTTTGGAGGATATTACTGGAGAATAATAAGAATAAATGAAGATGGAAGTATTCGTTTAATATATCAAGGAGAGAGTGCTGATGCCACGGGAAGTAAAGCAACCATAGGAAATAGTGCTTTTAATTCAAGGGTTGGTGATAATGCCTTTGTAGGATATAGGCATGGTCGTCCTACCAATGATTTAGGATACTGGTCAACAAGTTATGAACAAGCCCATAGAAATGAAGTGGATTCTGATATAAAAATAAAATTAGAAAATTGGTACAAAGAAAATTTATTATCATATGACTCCTATATAGCCGATACAGGATTTTGTAATGATAGAAGTTTATCAACAGGAACAGGTGTTGGGAACCAATATACCAGTTATAAACCGCTTTGGAGATTGCTGAAATATGACAAAGCACCCCAATTTACGTGCCCAAACGCAGCTAATGATTTATTTACAGTAAATAATAGCAACGGTAATAATGCCTCCAAGTACAAAGTGGGCTTAATAACAGCCGATGAAGTAGTTTATGCAGGAGGGTTATATGGGGAAAAAAATTACAGTAACTTTTTATATACGGGAGTACCGTATTGGACAATTAGTCCATACTGTTTTAGGGATGAGATGTCTATTGCAACTGCTTTTTCTTATACCGACTATGGGGGATTAAGTGATTCATATTCTAATTCTATATTTGGTATGCGCCCTGTAATAAATCTCAATTCTAATATAGAAATAACTTCTACTACTCAGAATGGAACCATAAATAATCCATATATAGTAAAAACTATTTAAAAACAATATTTAAATAATCATAATTAAATATTTATTAAAATATAATATTTATGAATCTTATTATATGAATTAGGAGATAATTTGAAAAATGAATATTATATTTTATTTTATTTATCATTGATATTGTTAATTGTTTATAGCCTTTTAAGCTATAAAGTAGAATTTAAAACTATAAGTACTAATGTTTTTGAAAGTAATAGTAATCGCTTTAATAGTTATTTATTAATTGAAAAGAAAGAAGATAAATCTCTTGAAACACTTTTTGGTAATCTCTCTGGATATGGACCAGATTGTTATGGATGTAGTACAATGCTAACAGCAAGTGGTAGATATGTTGGTAATGGTAATATCTATTATGAAGATAGCACTTATGGGAAAATACGTATTGTAGCAGGAGATGTATCATATCCTTTCGGTACAATAATAAAAATAAGTAATGTTGATTATTTTAATGATATATCTTTTTATGCTATAGTACTTGATCGGGGTGGAGCAATTGGTAAAAATAAACCTTATTTATTTGACTTATTATTTATTAATGAAAATGAGGCTTATAATTTAGGAGTTGAAACTAACATAAAGTTTGAAATTGTAAGATTAGGATACTAATCTTTTTTGGTTTATGATAAAATAATATCTATAACAATTAAAAGGAGTACAAAATGAATAAAGATATTATTAAACAAATAAGTAGTGATTTAAATATTACTGAAAAACAAGTTGCCACTGTTTTAAAATTATTAGAAGAAGGGAATACTATACCTTTTATTGCAAGATATAGAAAAGAACTAACTGGTTCACTTGATGAAGAAGTAATTAGAAGTATAAATGAAGTATATGAATATCAAGTAAATCTTTTAAAACGTAAAGAAGATGTTATTCGTTTAATTGATGAAAAAGGAATGCTTACAGAAGAGTTAAAGAATGATATTTTGAAATGTCAAAAGTTAGTTGATGTAGAGGATTTATATAGACCTTATAAAGAAAAAAAGAAAACAAAAGCTACTGAGGCTATAGCTTTGGGATTAGAGCCATTAGCAAAATATATTCTTACATTTCCTAATACTGGAATACAAGAATATGCTCAAAAATTTATAACTGATAAGGTTAAAAGTATTGAAGAAGCCCTTATGGGTGCTAAGTATATTATTGCGGAAATAGTTAGTGATAATGCCAAATATCGTAAGTATATAAGAAATTATATATATAAAAATGGTATTTTATCATCAAAAATAAAAAAGAAAGCTAAAGATAATACAATAGATGAAAATAAAGTATATGAGATGTATTATGATTATAGTGAGGCGATAAATAAAATTAAACCGCATCGTATTTTAGCTATGAATAGAGGAGAACGTGAAGAAATATTATCTGTTTCTACTATAGTTAATGATGAAGAAATATTTTCCTATTTAGAAAAAGAAGTAATTGGTAATAATAAAGGTTGTTGTGTTGGAATAGTTAAAGATGCTATAAGGGATAGTTATCAAAGATTAATATTCCCTAGTGTTGAAAGAGAAATAAGAAGTGATTTAAAAGAAAAAGCTGAAGAAGTTGCTATTGATAATTTTTCTTCTAACGTTGAAAAATTATTATTGACGCCACCAATTAAAGAAAAGGTAGTGTTAGGTTATGATCCAGCTTTTCGTACAGGGTGTAAATTAGCGGTTATTGATGCCACGGGGAAACCATTAAATATAAGTGTTATATATCCTACTGAACCACATAATAAGATTGAAGAAAGTAAAAAGATAGTTCTTGATTTAATTGATAAATATAATATTGATGTTATAGCTATTGGTAATGGTACTGCTTCTCGTGAATCTGAATCTTTTATTGCGGATGTTATTAAATCTGCTCAAAGAAAAGTAGAGTATGTCATAGTAAATGAAGCAGGAGCTAGTGTATATTCTGCTAGTAAACTTGCTATTGAAGAATTTCCAGATTTAACAGTTGAAAAAAGAAGTGCTATTAGTATAGGAAGAAGATTACAAGATTCCCTATCAGAACTTGTCAAAATTGATCCCAAAAGCATAGGAGTAGGGCTTTATCAACACGATGTGTCACCTAAAAAATTAGATGATTCACTTGATTTTGTGGTAACCAAAGTAGTTAACCAAGTAGGGGTAAATATTAATACCGCTTCTCGTTCTATTTTAAAATATATTTCGGGCCTTAATAAAAAAGCAATTGATACAATCCTTGAATATCGTGAAAAAATAGGTAAGATTAAATCTCGTCGTGAGATTGAAAAGATGAAAGGTATAACACCGAAAATATATGAACAATCAATTGGTTTTATGCGTATTTTAGATGGAGATAATCCTCTTGACAAAACATCAATTCATCCAGAGCGTTATAAAGAAGTAGCTAATCTTTTAGAAAGCTTAAATTTATCAGTAAATGATATAGGTACTAAAGAGTTACAAGGTAAATTGTCTACTATTAATATTGCGGAAGAAAGTAAGAAATTAGGAATAGATCAGTACACTTTAAAAGATATAATTGATGATTTATCAAAACCTAATCGTGATCCTAGAGATAATATGCCTAAGCCTTTACTAAAAAGTGATATTTTACATATTGAAGATTTACATATTGGCGATAAATTACAAGGAACAGTACGAAATGTTGTCGATTTTGGAGTATTTATTGATATAGGTGTTCATAACGATGGTCTTGCTCATATATCTAAATTAACTGATAAATATATTAAACATCCTAGTGAAGTTGTTAGTGTTGGAGATATAGTTGATTGTTATGTAATTGATATATCTTTAGAAAAACAGAAAGTATCTCTTAGTTTATTACCTAATAAAATATAAAAAAGGAACCTACAAAATTTTAAGTAGGTTCTTTTTTCTGTGTAAGAAAACTCCCAGATAGTCTGGGAGTTCGGTAGAGCTTTAGCGATGAGTCTTTAAAATAAAAACTCCTTTT
>CANQDV010000085.1 GCA_947593955.1 uncultured Bacilli bacterium
TCTCGCCATTTCCAAATACTTTTAATAAAGTTTGGTCATACTGATATTTCCTGTCTTTTAACTTATTTAAATTCAACCTCAAAACTCCTTCCTTTTTAATATTTTTTACTACCAAACAAAATGTTCGCAGACAACTTTTGAAACAATATAAAAATCAAATAAAAATAGACTTTTTTTAAAAAGTTCTTCCCGTAAAGTGTTAGTTAGTCAAGTATATATAGAAAGAATTTTTTTCAAATAATAAAAAAGTAAAATAAAAAAGTCATTGGTGTGTCCAGTCGCACTAAAGTGCGACTGGGAACAACACCCATCAAAACAAACTAACTATTTTTTATCTTTCTTAACTAAATCCTCTGTACTTTTCAATGCTTCAATTATTTTCGGCATTAAGTCCAAAGATTTATTGTAATCTAAATACCAAGACATAGCAAAAATAATCATACTACTTTTAGGAATACCTCTCTTTATACATAAATCTCTAAATTGCTTATCAATTTCATTTGGCACATTTAAAATAACTCTCGTAGTACTATCTTCCATTTTCTTTACTTTTTCCGCGTTTTTCATACATAACACCTCATAAAAAGTTTTTTACATATAATATACCATCAAAGTAAAAAACACAATAACTTCCAAAAAAAAATTCAAAAAATAAAAAATACAGTAGAAAAACGTCAAAATCAATTTTAAAACACATTATAATTAAAACAATATAGAAACATCACAAAAAGATAAAAAACAATTTTAAACACTTTCTAATTAATATTTGACATATAGAAAATAAATATTTCAAAACAAAAACTAAATAAAAAATAATGCTCTATTGAGGGTACACCCTCAAACTCCCTTAATAGGGGGACTATCCCCCTTCTAAAATAATATAAATAAATTGATGGATCAATTTATTTATATTATTTTAGCCCCCGCATATATATAGCCTCACTTTGTAGCTTTTTTATTTACTAAACAAACACTGTTATATATATTTATTTATAATTCGCTTTTCCTTTTCAGTTAAAATAGCTCCTCTTTTTTTCTTCTCAAAAGCTTTTTCTATAACTTCAAAATAATACATATCTACAAAATACTTTATACAAATTGATACAGAATAAATAAAAAGAAACAATATGGAAAAAATAAAAAAAAATAAAAACTCTTTAAAATCCAAATAATAATTCATATATTCATAAAAAGTCATAAATAACACCCCTAAAAAATTTTTTATCATTATATGATATTTATTGCTAATATGCAACATATAAATATTTTATAGTTATACTTTTATATAGCTATAAGTATAAAGGGGCTAAAAATAAATAATATTACTTTTTATAATACTAAAAAAAGGAGTATTATAAATGATAAAGATTAAAATAAAAGAGTTGCTAGAAAAGAATAAAATATCAAGATATAAATTAAGGCAATACACTAATTTCACATATGAAAGAATAAACCAATATTACTTTGGAACAATAAAAAGCATAAAAGTAGAAGAACTTGAAATATTATGCCAAATACTAAAATGCAATATAGCCGACATTATAGAATACTCAAAAAATTCAAAAAAGAGTGCTAAATGACACTCTTTAAATATAATGGATCTAAACCAATTCTATTTCACATCCTTCTAATTTTTTACAACTGCAAGTAAACCCATCTTCATCTATTACATACCAATTTGAACCAATTTCAATACGGACATTTTTCCAGTTATTATTCACTTTAATTTTAAACACGTCCCCACTATGAAAATCATTATACCTTTCAGTATCATCATTATATTTTAATTTCATACTTAAACCTCCAATATATTAACATCAAATAATATTTTATCATATACCGCGGTATATGTCAAATTTTTATAAAAACATACAAGTAAAATTAATACAAATTTATAAATTATTTTTTATATAATCGTTAACAAATTTTTTAATTACTGTTGTTGGTGTAGTATTATTTTTTTTACAAATATCCAAAAATTGGTTAAAAACATCAAATTTAAAATCAATATGAAATTTTTTATAATTGTTTTTTATATATTTCATTTGATAACTATATTTTTGCTTATTCTTATATTCCTTCATATTTACTCCTAACTGAATCAATAAAAATATTATATTTTTTTGAATCTTCTTAAAAACTTGTCCCAAAAAGATAAATTTTCACTAGCTGGATCAAGACATTTAATATCTTTCGCAATTTCTTTTTTTTCTTTTATTGATATAATATCTAGAAGTCTTTTATTTTCATTTTCTAAATATTCAATGCGTTCTTTATATATTTCGATAATTTGATTTTGAAATATAGTAACATCACTAGAAAAATTTTGACGAATATTGTCATTTTTCGTTTTAAAATCCCTTATATAAGCGAAACCCTTTTCAGTAAAGAATAATTTATTATTATCAGTATAATAAAAATATTCATTCTTTTTCCAGTCCGTTTCTGGAATACTATTTTTTAAAATATCAATTCTTTTGTATATGGTACTTTTTCCAATTCCTAAATCACTACAAATATTACTGATTTTATAGTCCATAGATTTCCACCTTTCCAGTCCGTTTACAGTCCACAAACTGATACTATATATGTAAAACCACTGCTATACTTATATTATATACAGTCCCATTTCCAGTCCAATGGAATGGAAAATACTTGACAAATTTTAAAACTTATAATAATATAATAATTAATAGTTAAAAAATTTATTTAAGAATGTATTATAAAGTTCTTCAGTATAATCTAGCCAAACAACAGAACAATAGTCATTCTCAAATGTGGGTACTATGTTAGACCAGTTCATAGTGCCTTTTCTTTTTAATTCTGCAAACTTTAAACCTCTACTATGATAATATGTATGTGCATTTAATTCTGTAACGCTGTTTGCTAATTCCTTATTAATATATTTAGTAACATACTTACTTACTGCCTCGTGATTTCTTATAGGTTCTAGATCACAAAAACCAAATCTATTAAAATATGCTTTCCAATTATAAACTAAATCCCCATTCAATACTTTACTTGCAAGACCTTTTCCCATTATATCGCCAACTTGAAATTGTGTAAGATGCTCAACTGGTAAACCATATATGAAACCGTGTATGTGCCAAGATTTCCCGTCTTTATGTTTCTCTGGAACAAATAAAAACTTTACATTCAAATTATATTTCTTATTATAATCACGTAACCATTGTGTAAGTTGTTTATGAAATAAGTCTAAATCAGTTCTATCTTGCTTATTGGGATTAATAGTACCAGTAAAAAACCAGTTCCAAGGATTACAGTATGCAAGTTCAAATATTTTAGCTTTACTACGCAAAACACTTTCAATAATTTTACTATCGTTCTGCTCACCTCGTACAACTTTATTATCGATTTCTAAACCACTTGTCTTTAAACAATTCATTCTAACAAGTTTTATCTTTTTATTCTCGCCATTTCCAAATACTTTTAATAAAGTTTGGTCATACTGATATTTCCTGTCTTTTAACTTATTTAAATTCAACTTTAAAACTCCTTCCTTTTTAATATTTTTTACTACCAAACAAAATGTTCGCAGACAATCTTTGAAACAATATAAAAATCAAATAAAAATAAACTTTTTTTTAAAAGCAAGTACCGTAAAGTGTTAGTTAGTCAAGTAATAAGAAAGTAGTTTTTTTAAAAAAATTATTTGCCTTTTTATATATGCAAATTACGTTTATTTTAATATAAATACAACCCAATGCTTATCTACTGTTAAAAGTTTACTAAATGTAAATATTTGGGACGCGTGAAATTTGCACCAGCAAATTTGCACTT
>CANQDV010000086.1 GCA_947593955.1 uncultured Bacilli bacterium
CTTACACTATTAGAATTAAAGATTAAAAAACTAATTACTACAATTAATAAAGTATAAATATATTTTAATACTTTGGTTTTTTCTAAATATTTACTTAGGAATAATTTTTCTATTATTAAAATGATTCCAAAATATAATCCCCATATAATAAAATTCCAACTAGCTCCATGCCAAAATCCTGTTAAAAACCAAACAATTAAAATATTTCTCAACCATTTTATCTTCTTTACTCTATTGCCACCTAAAGGAATATAAACATAGTCTCTAAACCAACTAGAAAGTGATATATGCCATCTACGCCAAAAATCAGTAATTGATTTAGCAATTAAAGGATAATTAAAGTTTTCTAAAAACCTAAATCCTAAAATTAATCCTAAACCTATCGCCATATCGGAGTAACCTGAAAAATCAAAATATATTTGTAAAGTAAAACTAATAGGTTTTAACCAACTAGATAATAAAGTATCTGTTATTAATTCTTTAGAAAATTCTCCTAAAACATTGGCTAATAGAACTTTTTTAGATAACCCTATAATAAATCGTTTAATACCTTCATAAGTTTTTTCAAAAGAATGAGTACGATTAACTAATTCTTCATTAATGTCACTATATCTTACAATAGGCCCTGCGATTAACTGAGGAAACAAACATACATAAGTCATAAAAACTAAAAGATTAGGAGCACTTTTATGCTTACCTTTATATACATCAATAACATAGCCTAAAGCTTGAAATGTAAAGAAACTAATACCTATTGGCATAATGATATACATAAAAGGAATATTACTATTAAAAAGATTATTAATATTACTAATAAAAAAGTCTGTATATTTAAAAATTAATAATTGCCCAATATTATATATACAAGCAATAAGCAAATAAAGTTTTTTATGTTTACGTTTTTCTATTAATTTACTTAAAAGATAATTAATAAAACATGATAGTATTAAAACAATGATATATTTAGGTTCTCCTAAAAAGTAAAAGAGTAAACTAAAAATTAATAAAATAAAATTTTTCCAACTACTAGGTACTAAAAAATAGATAAGTAGTAATAGTGGTAAAAAGTAATATATAAATACAATGCTAGAAAAAATCATATCGCACCTCAAAAAAAGAAGGAATCTAATAGAAGACTCCTTTATTATTTATTATAGATTATCAAATGCTTTGTCAATTAGATTTCTATTTTCTTCATTTTCAACCATGATTAAGATAATTAAATCGCCTTTGTTCTTCACAATAACATCTTCATCTTCTACCCAAACACAAATCCATTTGCGAGGATTAACATTCTCTTTGATTGTTGTCTTAATATTTTCGATATTGGCATTATCATTAGCTCTTATTAAAACAACAGAATAAGCAACAGAACCTGTAATGTGTTCTTGGGCTAGAGCTTCCTTATAATCAATATCAGAAGTTCCTAAATAATGCGTAATATTTTCACTAGTTATATTAACATTTTCTAACCTCGACTTCATATCATCATCTAGACCATCAGTAATTTTTGTCATTATTTCCTCTAATGAGCCACTTACATTTTTCGTTTTACCGCAACCAACTAGACAGAAAACCACAACTCCTACTAAAACAACTAAAAAAATATTTTTAAATAATTTCATAACTCCTCCTTAATTATACTTATGTATTTCATTATAGCATAATAAAATAAAGAAATAAAGGAGAACAACTATATTTTATTTAAAAATAGATATTAAATAATTAGCAAATTCTTGTTCTGTTATATTAGAAGTTTCAATATCAAAATTATAACCATTATAACTAAAGCTAGTATAAAAATTCTCTTCATATTGGTAAATTTTTAAATTGATCCCATTTATAATTGTGATTTTGCTATTATCTTCGTTAAAATAATAATCTCTCAACGGCTGTTGATCCTTGGAATATTTAATTTCAATATTTCTATCATTACCATCTGTAATAAGCATTGTATAATTGGCTATTACATTATATTCATTACTATTTTTATCTTTTTTAGTATAAACAATAAAGTTTTTATTTTGCGTTAGGTCACTAGGAATAATATATAATTCTTCATTTGCTTTAAAAGGATAAGGTATGTTTACATCATTAACAATTTTGACATCAGCATCCAATTTTGTCATACCTATTTTTGATAAATCATTAATATTCAAAATTATATTATCTTTTTTATCAACGTATGGATTATTCTCCAATAAATTATTATTATCTTTGTTATAATTTGAAAATACTATTCCACTTATAACAACTATTATACATATTGGTACTAAAGACCACTTTAATAAATCATTTATTCTTTTCATTTTTCTTACTTTTTCCATCTTTTTAATGATTTCTTTATAATTGTTTGTTGGGTTAAAATCTTGTTCTATTGCACTTTTTAATTTTTCTTGATTATTCATTAGGAATATCCCCCCTTCCCAAACTTTTCTTGCAATTCCTTTAATGTCCTATAAATTAAATTCTTTATATATGACTCACTCTTTTTTAATTCTTTAGATATTTCTTTAATTGATAACTCTAGTACATAATATAAATAAAATACTTTAGGAATATCTTGATTTTTTTTACTCTTAATATACTTCCATATAGTAAGCCAGTTATCTTTTTGTATAACAAAATTTTCAATATTTATTTTATCTTCTAATAAATCAATTAACTCCATATCTTTATCATTTTTTTCATATATAGATATAGTCCTTATTTTTTGCAACAAAGTATAGTGTTTTTTTATTTTGTTATTAGCAATACTAATAAGATAACTTTTAATATTATTATTATTTAACTTCTTTTTGTTTATAATGTTCCATAATTCTAAATAAGTCTCTTGAATAATATCGTTGGTATCACTTACATTATGACATTTTATAATTACATATTTAAGTAAATCTAAATGAGTTTTATCATATATATCATTAAACTTATATAGGTTGGATTGACTAGTCATATTCATCACCTACAATATAATAATCCCAATTTTTTCAAAAAAAGTTTCAAAAAAATATAAAAATTTATTTAACATAGAAAAAGCAAATCAAAAATGATTTACTTATACAAAATTATTATTTAGCTGATAAATCTTTGCAAGTTTCAATAATAGATTATTTTAACGCTTTGCTACTATTTATATTATAACTCGAATAAACTTTTTTCAAAATCTTTAACATAATATTTTATATTTTTTGTACCTTTTGAAATAATTGTGTGTCCTTCTTCTTCAAGTAATCTTTTTTGTAATTTTATTGTCTCTGGATATTTAACATTGAGTTCACCATCTGATTTTAAAGTCCTCCAATAAGGGGTAATATCTTCGTCTCTTTGATAACTCGCCCAAGCAACTATATTTACAAATATTCCTGCTGTCATTGGGTCAGTAAAGTCGGCATCATTCTTCTTTGCTAAATAATCTCTCATTTCACTCACTGTAATAAGTTTCCCTTTAGGTACTTTTTTCATTAACTCATCATAGTAACTTGGTGGTGCTAAAAACATTTTAGTTTCACCATATTTTTCTATTGTTCTTTCATCTTCAACAATTTGTATTTTAGGCATATCTTTATTATTTTTCATCATCGCATTAAAATCTTTTTTACTTTCATTAGCCATATTATTATTTCTCCAATCCTTTTTGGCAAGTTAATATCTCGCTAATATTATAGCAGTTTTTATTAAATAAAAAAAACTAGATACATAATCTAGTAATAATCATTATTGGTAGCGAGAGGGGGATTCGAACCCTCGACCTATCGGGTATGAACCGATTGCTCTAGCCAACTGAGCTATCTC
>CANQDV010000087.1 GCA_947593955.1 uncultured Bacilli bacterium
TCTGAAACATTTTCTGCAGTTAGTGTAGAAAACTCAAACCATAAATATAATTTTTCTAAACAAATTATGAGTGTTGGTTTACCACAAGCTGGTATGGTTGTTGGAGTTTTTGATGAGAATGGAAACGAGTTATCTTATAATCAACGTGGAGAATTGTATGTAAAAACAAAGGCTCATATGAAAGAGTATTATAACAAACCAGAATTGACTAAATCAACATTAATTGATGAATGGATTCATACAGGAGATTTAGCAGAAATTGATGAAGAAGGATTCTTATATATTTGGGGACGAATAAAAGATGGAATCGATTTACCAAATGGAAAAAAATTAAGATTATTTGATGTAGCAAATAAAATTAAAGAAAATAATGCAATAGATGATGCTATAGTGTTATCAATGCCAACAAAGGAAGAAAATACATTAGTTGGACATATTGTATGGAATGAAGATGTTACGGAAAATGATAAAGTTTTATCTTTAAATAATATAAACAAAGAATTAGAGCAGTATTTACCAAATGGGGTAAATATAGTAGGTTATTCTTTTCACGAAGGAATGTTACCATACTCTCCAACAACTTTAAAGAAGGATAAAAATAAACTTTCAAAACAAACAACAGGCTATGTTCAGATAATTGATGGAAATTTAGCAAATATTAGTTTTATACCTAAAAATGGAAAATATGAAATTAAGCAAATAGAAAAAGAAGGTAATAAAAAACTAATTAAGAAGTAAAAGAGGTGTATGTATAGTGTGGAACGTTATATTTTTATTTGCCGGTTTATTCTTTATTTTATTACTTTTAGTAGTTTTTTCATCTAAGGAAGTTCTTAATTCAAAGGAAAATAAAGGTTTTAAATTGGTTTTAATATCTAGTTTATTATTGTATATTATTGAGATTCCCTTGCAACTAATAGTAAGAACAATTGGAGTTGAAAATATATTGGTTGATATAGTTTCAAGATTATATTTAATTTCGCTTTTAGTATGGTATGTATCTTTTTCCATGTATGTAATAATATTATATTTAAATGATAATAATAAACCGATATTAAAAAAGGCTAATAAATATTCAAAGATTGTTGTAATTGTACTTGCTATTATGTGTACTATATTTTTAATATTTTCTCCAATTGAAAAATATTATGATTTAAATAAAATGTATGTTAATGGTACTGCAGTTGATATATTAAAAATATTTATTGGTAGTTATATTGTTTTGTGGTCTATTTTAATAGTTTTAAATTTAAAAAAAATATTTAATAAAAAATATATACCAATATATTTAACGATTGCCTTTTTAGTAATTAGTACCATTATTCAATCTTATGATCCTAGTATATTAATAGCATCTGTAGTTGGAACATTTATATGTTATACAATGTATTTTACAATAGAAAATCCAGATTTAAAGATGTTAAGAGAAATGGAACTTGCAAAAAATACAGCCGAAAAAGCGAATAGGGCCAAAAGTGATTTTTTAAGTAGTATGTCACATGAGATTAGAACACCCCTTAATGCTATAGTAGGTTTATCTGACGATATTGCAAGTTATAAAGAAAAAGTTCCAAAAGATGTTCTTGAAGATATAGAAGATATTCAAAATGCATCTCATACATTACTAGAAATAGTAGGTAATATATTAGATATTAACAAAATTGAAAGTGAAAAAATGGAAATAGTAGAAATACCATATAATTATGTAAAAGAAATAGAAAAAATGGCACGTATTACAGCAACAAGAATTGGAGAAAAACCAATTGACTTTAAAATGAATTTCGCTCCTGATATTCCTTATGAGTTATTAGGTGATAAATCACATATAAAAGAAATAGTTAATAATTTACTTACCAATGCAATTAAATATACAGAAAAAGGAACAATAACCTTAAGTACAAAATGTATAAACCAAAATGATAAATGTATGTTAATGATAAGTGTTCAAGATACAGGTAGAGGAATAAAGGCAGAATATATAAATAAATTATTTACTAAATTTGAACGACTTGATATTGAAAGAAATACAACAATAGAAGGAACAGGATTAGGACTTGCAATAACAAAGTCATTAGTAGAAATGATGGGGGGACATATTAATGTGCAATCTCAATTTGGTCAAGGTTCAATTTTTATGGTACAAATTCCACAAAAAATAAGTATTATGTCATTACCGACAAATCAAAATATAATGAACGAACAAGAAATTGTTATCCCAAATAAAATAAATAGTAATACTGTTGAACCATTACAAAGTAATATTCAAAATAATATTTTGCAATCATCATCTAATTTAATTTATGAAAATAAAAGAATTTTAGTAGTAGATGATAATTCATTAAATATAAAAGTTTCAAAAAAACATTTGGAAAGTTTTGGCTGTATTGTTGATAGTTGTGAAAGCGGTATCAACTGTTTAGAAAAAATTAATAATGGTGAAAAATATGATCTTATTTTACTAGATATAATGATGCCAGAAATGTCTGGAGAAACTACTTTAATTAAATTGAAAGAAAATCCAAATTTTAATATTCCAGTTATTGCCTTAACTGCCGATGCAGTTGCGGGTGCAAAAGAAAAATATCTATTAGAAGGATTTAGTGATTATATTGCTAAACCATTTACAAAAGATCAAATTAAAGAAAAGCTTGAAATAGTTTTTTCAATTGATACTAATAAGTAAATTTATTTGTATTGAGGAAGTAAACTATATGGATAATTTTAATTTGTTTAAATAAAAAAGTACATAGATATTCAAAAAAATACATCAACATTGAAGTGATACGGTAAAAGTAGACAAAGAGAAATACTCTAGTCTACTTTTTGATGATAAAATAAAAATATGAGGAAAACATGAAAAAGAATAACATTAAAACATCAAAGTAAAAAGAAGAAATAATTGAAGAATTCTATTCAGGAAAATTAGGTAGAAATACAATTTGTAGAAAATATAATATTTTCACTAGAACTTTAGTAGATTGGAGAATTAAATACAATAAATTTGGAATAAATAGTTTAAATTCAAATATTGGAAAAAAGAAAGTTAAAACAAAAGGACAAGGAGCAAGAAAAGACTCTTGGTTTAGTCATATGTAGAAGTACCAGTTGAAGAAACGGAAATGTTTGGTTAGAAAAAGTAACTAATGAGGAATATCATAAACTTTAATAATTATATTGAGTTTATTAATTTAAAACGGTATAATTAATTTATCAAATGTGATGAATTTGTCTTTAAGGTGCAAAATTCCTTTTGTAAACGCACTAGATAGATACCAAACTCGAACTTTTATAGTTCGAGTTTTAATATTTTTTAGAATATAACAATATTTAAAATAGCAATCAATAGTTCTATTATTTATTATTCTTGAATAATTTTAAAATATAGTAATTATTCAATTTTTAGTTAATAACGATATAAATAAATATTTACAATTAAACAATATTCTAACTTTTTTATGATTTTATGAGAAAAATGTTGACAAATATTATAAAAAATGATATTATATGACTCAATTCAAAGAAGGGGGAATTTTATTATGGAACCAAATTATGAAGAAGAAAAAGTAAATGTTGAAGATGAAGAACAAGTAAAAACACATATAAGTAAAACTAAATTATTTAGAAGAGTTTTATTGGGTGTATTAGCAGCAGGTGGTATTGTACTTATCACAGCAGGACTTAATTCTTGTGAAAATGAAGATAAGAATAATAATGATAAAAATACTTCTAAATCTAATAGTGAAAAAGATCAAAATGATTATAATGTAATTGATCCATCACTTGTTACAACAG
>CANQDV010000088.1 GCA_947593955.1 uncultured Bacilli bacterium
GAACAAATACCAATGGTAATAGAACAAGGGAAAAAGCATGGTTTAATGAAAAGTTATCCATTAGTATTTGTGAAAAATTATTCTAGTCAAGTTTTGAAAGCAAATATGAAAATAGTCGGAGCAACCGAATATGCTGTTGTGTTATATAAAGAAAAATTACCAAAATTTAATAACAAAGATATGTATGGGAATAACAAAATGATATTTAATTGGTTTGAGTGGAAAAGAGATAATTCTAAAGAATATCCAAAAATACACCCTACACAAAAGCCAGTTAATTTACTTAAAAGATTAATTGAAATATTTACAGATGAAGGAGATGTAGTTATAGATCCGGTTGCTGGAAGTGGATCAACTTTAAGAGCTTGTGCAGAACTTAATAGGGAATGTTATGGTTTTGAAATAAAGAAAAATTTTTATAATGATGCAAAAGAGAAAATGCTCAAGAACATAGATATACAACAAAGTTTATTTTAAAATGGAGTGATAAATAATGAATTACAATGAATATGATGAAGTCATAAATGGCAAAGATACTTATAAAGCTATCGCAAAAAATATTAAAAACAAAGAATCAATTATAATTGGTTGGACTGATGAAATATATACTCATTACGATATTTTGTTTACTTATGGGGTAAATAAAAACGGGTACGTTCAAGGTGGAATACAAGATTACTATTTATTTATAAGCGTTATGAGAATAGGAGCTTTTGGTTTTAATGCAAATGATAAAAAATATCCCGAATATATTGCTGAAAAATTATTCAATGGCAGATTAGACGAATCTGTAGAAAAATTAACAGAACTTATTAATGGAATTATTGAGGAGTTAAATAATGAGTGCTAAAGATATGTTTAAAAAATTAAATTATTTTCAAAGTAGTGCACCTAATGAAGATGAGTTGACATATAATCTTGAAACAAATGATATTGAAAACTATAGATATATATCCTTTAATTTAATATTTAAATATATTGAAATGGATGATTGGACAAATAATTTTCAATTATCAGTAGCAGAATTACAAGCCATAAATCAACAAGTAAAGGAGTTAAGATGGTATGAATAAAGAAAGTAAAATATATCTAATTACTATAATAATTCAATTTTTATTACTTATAGTTCAAATATCTATATGGAATACTTGTTTAATTAATATAGATATAAAAAGTTATCGTTGTGGAATGATTATGGCAAGTATTACATTTCTTATTTGCCTAACAAAAAATATTGTTAAAAAAATAGTGAGGTGGTTGAATGAATAAAGATATTACATTGGAAGATTTAGGATATAACAAATATGAAAATCATCCGAAGCAAGAAGCAAACGAATCTACTTTTACAACTCAAGATAATCCAGTTATTAGTTATAAACAAGAAGATGCGATTGGAATAGAAGAAATAACTTTTGATATTTGGGGTAAAAAAATTTGGTTTAAAGGTTATAGAAAAGATTTAAAAACTCAAATACCTTGTCCAATAAATATGCAAGAATTACAAGCAATATATAACAAATGCAAAGAATTAGGGTGGATTGATGAATAAAGTAAATAATCAAATTAGACGAGAAGAATTTGATAAAAGAAGAAACTATAAAGGAAAACAATCATTTTGTGAAGGCTATGAATGTCCAATATTTCAAAATTGTTTAGTAGAAATTAACCAATTAAAAAACCAATTAGAAGATTTACAACACCAATTAGAAGAAAAAGACAAGGTTATTGATGAAGCAATGGAATATATGAAAGAAATAGAATTTGATAAAACTGACAAATATATATGTATTAGAGAATATAAAGAATATCAAGAATTATTAGAAATATTAGAAAGAGGTAAAAATGGAAATTAAAGTATTAGAATTGTTTGGTGGCATAGGTGCTTGTAGCAATGCTTTAAAAAGACTTAACATACCATTTGAAATAGTAGATTATGTAGAAATAGACAAATATGCTGTTAAGTCATTTAATGCTATTTATGGAACTAATTTTGAACCTCAAGACATTAAAAATTGGAATAAAAATATTAATGTTGATTTAATAATGCACGGAAGTCCTTGCCAAGATTTTTCACTAGCTGGCAAACAAGCTGGAGGAGATGAAGGTAGTGGTACTCGTTCAAGTCTTATGTATGAAACATTGCGAATAGTTGAAAAATTAAAACCTAAATATGTTATATGGGAAAATGTAAAGAATATATTAAGTAAGAAACATAGACATAATTTTGATGATTACTTATCTAAAATGGAACAACTAGGTTATAAAAATTATTATCAAGTGCTTAATGCTAAAGATTATGAAATACCACAGAATAGAGAAAGAGTATTTACAATTAGTATTTTAGGAAATGAAAGCTTTAATTTTCCACCCAAGCAAGAACTTAAATTAAAACTTAAAGATATGCTTGAAAATAAAGTCGATGAAAAATATTACTTGAGCAATGATATTATAAAAAATTATATTGAAAAAACTGAAAACGATACTAATGTATGTGGAACTTTACTTATGGATAAATGGCAAGATAGTATGAAACGAATATACGATGTCAATAAATACGCACCAACAATTAACACTTATCAAGGTGGAAATTTAGAGCCTAAAATAGCAATTCAAAAAGTTGATATACCTCAAACAGTTAAAGTAAGAAAATATCCCGTTGATATTCAAAAATTAGTTGAAGTTTTAAGAAAACAAAAAGAATTAACTTGTTGGACAAATAAAAAATTGGCAAATAAACTAAATTTACCTCTTACAAAAGTGGAACATTGGTTTAGAACAGATAATTCTTTCGCTATACCAGACACAGAATATTGGTATAAATTAAAAGAAATGTTAAATATAACTACAAGTGAATTTGATAAACCAATAATGATTTTTGAAGAAAGAGAAGGGGTATATGAAAAATCTAATCGTTACTATTATGAAAATGGGATAAGCCCTACTATAACAGGTGCTAGTGCAGATGAAAAAATTATAGTAAATAATAAAAGGTTAAATTCATTAATTGAAAAAACAAATTTTGAAGAAGGAAAACCTTTAAATTTAGATTTATATAATCAAACAACAAATGAAAATATAAGTCAATGTTTAACTGAACCAAATCATAATTCACAAAGACTATTTGACGGCTTGCGAATAAGAAAACTAACACCAAAAGAATGCTGGCGATTAATGGGGTTTGGTGATGAAGATTTTGAAAAAGCAAGGCAAGTAAATAGTGATACGCAACTTTATAAGCAAGCGGGTAACTCTATTTGTGTAAATGTACTTGTAGAAATATTTAAAAATTTATTAGATAAGGAAGTGAAATAGAATGTTAACACTACCAATTAAGAAAAAATGGTTTGATATGATTAAATCAGGAGAAAAGAAAGAAGAATATAGAGAAATAAAACCTTACTATGATAGTAGATTTTTAAAAAGTATAAATGATGAAAGACCCCATACAAATATGATTTTATTAAGAAATGGATATTCAAAAAATAATCCAACTATAATATGTGAATGTATTATTTATAAAGGCTATGGCAAAGAAAAATGGGGAGCAGAACCAGGAAAATTATATTATGTTTTAAAAATTTTAAGTGTAGAGGAAGTGAAATAAAATATGGAAAATAGAATATTTCATTGCTTCTTTGAACAAAGTGGAACATTTAAAAATGAATTT
>CANQDV010000089.1 GCA_947593955.1 uncultured Bacilli bacterium
AAAATGTATAAATTAAACCTAAATACATAAAATATCACCATTTAAATTCTATCATTATTTAGAAATATTTTAAAGAGTAACCCATTTATATTATATTTTTTAGTAATAATTATTTTATAGTACAGAAAAAATGGACTAAATGTCCACTTTCTCTGTACTAATTATGTTTTATTTTAGAACGAATGGTGAATCCTTAGTACCAGCGCCAGTTAATACTATATTTGAAGAAATATAGAATACAGGTCGGACACCATGACCCTGTACTAACGAATCATGCACAATATAATTAGAACTATATTGAACATGATACGCCCCATCAGAAACTCGGTAAGCATTAACGATTCCATAGCCAACACTTAACCATTCGTAGTCTTGACTTGTATTGAAGCTGTCTTTTTTAAAATCCATCCAACTATTTTTTATAGTAGCGCCTTTCGGATCCACATAATATACATCATGTAAGTACATTAAACTTATTTTTGCATCTACTTTTTTATTCCAAAAATAGAGTTCATCTTTTATTGTTCCACTTTCACTTTTAACAGTGTGACTAGCATAACTTTTCCCAGTCTCTATACTATAAAAGTTCTCACGACTAGTTAATGTATTTTCTCCATAATACCAAGAGTGGTTATCTATTAAATTATACCATTCACTAGCTTCTGTTCCACCATTTATATTATCTCCTGATTTTAAATAATCGTAATATGTACTATCAACAAAGATATCTGTATCATTATCTTTTCTATCATCATTATCACCTTTTCCAGTTCTTGTACCATTCGCTGTTCCGTTTATTCTATGAAATAAATCTGCATCATTCCACTCTGGACATTTATCTTCAAAACATCCATCAAGACTAGAAGAATCAATTAAATATTCATCATTCCATGCAAATCCAGTTACTGTTCCTTCTTTTAAGAATGTTTCTTTTAATAAATATAATTGGCCTTCTTGAGTTATTCCTATTATTCGATACATATATTTATCGTATTCTTCTTTACACACCTCCTGGTCTTTTGTTCCAAAACATATCCAATTTGGCATTGTTGATGAATCACCATCAGGGAATAATCCTTGATACCTATACATATCTCCAACTAATGATTCACTTAAATATTGTGGCTTTTGAGCAACTAATTCTAATGGAGTAAAAAATGGTA
This sequence comes from uncultured Bacilli bacterium, assembly GCA_947593955.1. Taxonomy (GTDB): domain Bacteria; phylum Bacillota_I; class Bacilli_A; order RF39; family UBA660; genus RGIG3091. The sequence goes on from CANQDV010000089.1 coordinate 1,164, forward strand.
ATTGTGGTGTAACAGATTTACTAACTGTACTTGATAATTTTCCTACTTTATCAATCACATAAGCGTATATTGTATATGGAGTTCCTGGTGTTGCCGTATACTCTTTTGTTTTACTATCTCCACATTCAAAGTCTCCATCTGTTCCATTTCTAAAGCAATATTGATATGGATTAGTTTCGGTTACTATTCCTATTGTTGCAGTTACATTTGTTGATGATGAACTTGTTACTGTATAATTAGTATCTGTCAAAACTGGTGCTGTTGTATCTAAGGTTATCGATTTATTGGTTGTTCCTGATGTGTATGCTGATACATTTCCTACTTTATCCCGAACAAAAGCATAGACATCATTGGTTCCTTCACCAGTTAATGTATAACTTACGGAGGTTGCTGCTACATCCCAATCACATCCTTCGGTTGTATTACTACTCATTAAACAATATTCATGTACTCCACTTCCACTATCATTATAACCTAACCCTATAGTTATTACTGCTGAACTTGTAAATGTATTTTTTAGTGATTCAATTGAATTGGTTCCTGTTAAGGTTACACTACTTACACTTGGGTTTTCTGTATCTAACATTATACTATTACTTTTTACTAATGAAATATTGCCAGCTTTGTCTTTAACATAAACATGGAAATATTTTGTTCCATTTGTAATTGCTAATGTTGCAGTATAACTATCTGTAATATTTGTCCATTTATCTGTACAACCACTGGCTGCTTCTGGTGCTGTTTCTTCTGTTGTTACTAAAGTACAATATTGATATACGCCACTTCCTGTATCATTATAATCTAGTGTTACTTCTACATTTGTACTACTAGTATATTTAGTAGCAAATTCATCGGTTAAAGCAGTTCCTTTTAAAGTTACTGTACTTACACTTGGTGATTCAGTATCTAATAATACTTCCGTACTTTCTTTTACTTTAGAAACATTACCGGCTTTATCTTTGACATAACCATATAACTTCTTACTCCCATCTTCACCAAGTATATTAGCTTTTATTTCATCTGTTATGGCTTTCCAAGTACATCCCTCTATATTTTCTTCTGTCGTTAAACAATATTCACTTAATTCATAATTATCACTTGCTACTAATTCGACACTTACTTCATTTGTATTAGTATAACTTTCTTTTATTGTTAATGTCTCTATTGTTGGATCTTCTTTATCTATTATTATTATATCTTCATGGACTTTTGATACATTTTCGGCTTTATCTTTTAAATAAGCCTTAATTTTCTTTTCTCCTGTTGTATTATCTTGAATTGTATATTTACCTGTGGCACTTTTTCCTTCTGTCTTTTTCCAGACACAATCATCTATTGTTCCTTCAGTTACACAATAACTATCAACATCTTCATCTGTCCAACTTAAGTAAACATCTACTTCTTCCGTATTGGTATATTTATTTTCATCTATATTATTTTGAACATAAAAATTAAATTCTCCTGGTGGTAAAACATTTACTTTTTCCACTGAACAACTTAAATTATGATTACTTATATCTATATTGATTGATTTACCTGCTAAGGCATTTTGATCAGCCGCTCTATTTTCTATTTTAAAATCACCAGTTATATAAATATTGCTATTGCCAATTATATAATATTTTACGGGTATTTTATAACCTTCACTCTCTAATACAATATCTTTAAAATCAATTTCCTTAGGATTAATCACTGCTTCATTACCTATTGTTTCACTGGTATTTCCCAAGTATAATTTTCCATCTCCTGTATTTATTTCTTCATTTGAAATCCCATCAACTTTTACGATGATTTCTGATGTACATGTATACAACAAATCGGTTTCATTACCATTGGCTATTTCTATTAATGATAACTTATGATTACTTTGTTCTTTATTATATTTAGCATTCTCATCTTCAGTAGCATAATAACTTGTTCCAATATTTCCTGGTGCTAAATCAGATAGACCTAAATTAATATGTAATTTATCGATTTGTTGTTTTATTGCAGCAGTTCCATAGTTATCTAATGATTCAGTTACACCATTAAGGGTTGTTGTTGTACTACCATTTTCACTATTTACTATTGAAAAATATGAATATGATGCTCCAATTATTAAGATTAGTAAAAAGACTACTCCCAAGATTGTTAATTTCATTTCTTTATTCTTTGGCATGCTTAACTCCCTACCTTTATTATGTTTCAAATGTTGTTATTTTATTTACTATATACGTAATAAGTATATCATCTATTTATCTTTTATTCTACACTTATTTTGCTATTTTAATTATAAATTATTCCCCCCCCGAAAGTCAATAATTATTCCAAAGAAAAAGAAGATTATCTCAATCTTCTTTAATCAACAATTTGACATTTACTACTATCAGAAATAAATTTCAAATTACCTTTAACTCTTTTACCTAAGTTATTA
>CANQDV010000090.1 GCA_947593955.1 uncultured Bacilli bacterium
AAAAATATTTGGGCTGATACGATGGAAGAAATCCAAACAGGACTAGAAAATAATTGGTATGAAACTCCTAATGATGTGGTTGGGATAATTTTAGATGCTATTACTGGAGAAGTAACAAAAGACTCTAGCAGAGCGATAATGTATTATTATTTAAAAGGAAGTGAGCCAGATATTAGTAAGGCTGAAGTAGTTAACAAAGAAGAATAATTTATTGCTATTTTATATATCATAAGTTATAATCATATTAAGGAACGCAAGATAAGCGTTGCTTAATCTAGTTAAGTCGCTCTATGGTATTACTACTATAGGAGCGTTTTTTATTTCTATTATTACTAAAAGCAACAATAAAACAAAAATTATCAAAAGTAAAAGCTTATAAAAAAGAAATATATAAAATATCTCTTCTTAATTTGTGATTATATATGGATTTTCTAATGTTCCTTCACCGGATAATTGTAAACCGGAGTTTAAATAGATAATTGGACGGACATATTCTAAAACATCAAAAGGCCAAGCACTGATTCGACCGGATGCAGCAATAAGCAAAGCTTTATAATTATTTGTCGACACTGCATAACCACCATCCGTCATCATCCATTCATCTCCAAAGACATCATCATTATTACTTATATGCATCCAACCTGACTTGCATTTTGAAATTTCCGTTTCTGCACGACAATTTGTATTTGCATCTATTGATAAATCATAATCACTTGCATTTATCACTCCTACTTCTGCATTTTCTAAGTTGTCTGTCCACGTTTCATCAGTTATTTTTTTATAATATATTTTTTGACCTATTCCATCGCTTAATGTATATTCTAATACTCCTTCTGGTTTATCTTTGAACTCAGTAGCAAATCCTAAAAATCGATAATATGTTGTTGCTACTTGACCATTTTCAATTTGAAATACTTTCTCTCCTATTTGGTCAGCACCATTACCCCCTTCAAGAAGTGCATCTCCTAATAACCAAGTATGTTTAGCTACATTCTTTTTCCATTCTGTGGAAACATAATCTTCTACATTCCAGTATTGGTCATTTATATTTGTATGAATATCAGCTTCATCAAAATATACATTAACACTACTATTACTATGCCATTGCATTTTATTCGTTAAAACCTCTTTCTTTTGGATTTTTAATTGACCATATTGAGTATTAGTTTCTTCATCATTATTTATGGCAACTCCTATAATTCGGTACATATAATGATCCCTATCTGTTGTACAATCGGTTTTATCTTTTGTTCCAAAGCAAATATAATTGTCTTGTACTTCCTCTGCGGTTCCTTGAAAACGGCGTAGAACATCTCCTCGGGCACTTACATCTTCAGCATTCTCTAATGATCCTCTTTCACCAGTTTCTTTTTTATCTGAATTGGCTAATATTACTTCTACTGCATCTTTTTCATTCTTATCTTTACAACTTACTTCTCCTATTGTTATGTCAACATTTAATTGCTTCTCTGCTAAATAATTTTGTTCTTCATCTGTATTATTTAATTTTAAATAGCCATTGATTGGAAATGTCTTTGTTTCTGTTATTTCAAACTCTATTGGATATTCGGGAAGGAGTAATCCTAAATCTATATCGTGTTTACTTCTTCCTCCTTCGATATGTAATATTGCATCTCCTTGTTTTAGTTCTTCTCTCATATTTCCTGTCTTTACTACTTTTAATTTTGCTGTGCATATATTGGTTGGTTCTATTTTTCCACCATTGGCATCTACTCGCAATTCTGCTATATGTAAGTTACGTTGTTCATCTGCTTCAGTTAAATAATTTTTTCCTTCTTCAGTTGTAGCATAATAACTCTTTCCTATATTGGTTTCGCTCATATCTTCCGTACTTACTTTAATATGTAATCCTTCATTTTCTATTCCTTTTAATACTACACTATTTTGTTTTCCCATTTGAACATTTACATTAGTATTGGTATTATCACTTGTTACATTTAAACTAAAGAAAGCATAAGTTGCTCCTACTACGACTATTACTAATGTTATTACTCCTATTATTGATCCTATTAATAGTTTGTTTTTATTGTTATTATTGCTATTATTTTCTTCAATCATTTCATTAATTCCTTTCTATCTACTATATATTTGATTATAACATATAATATCAAAAATGTAATCATTTTTTGAACATATCATTAATATTAAAAAATAATTACAATGTTATTAAAGGAAAAGAAAGTGATTATATGAAAAAATTTAAACCAACTAATAAACACGAAAAAATAGTTATTACCATTAGAATTGACGACTACAAAGTAGAGCAATTAGATGACATTGCTAATAAAGTAAACATAAGTCGAAATGAACTTATAAATCAATGTTTAGATTTTGCAATTATGAATATTGAATTTAAAGATGATGATAACAAATAAACATTTTAATTAAAATCTGGTAACAAAAATTATACAAATTTTAGATAAAAATGATAATAATTATATATATATTATTGGATTGGTAAAAATGAAAAATAAAAGGCTGGAGTCAATCTAAACTGGCTAAAGAATGCAATTATTCCGACACATTTATAGCAAATATTGAAAATAATGCTTTTCAAACTTTTTCTTTAAATACTCTTTATTATATTTCTAAAATACTAGAAGTGCCAATTAAAAATTTATTTCTAAAAATTTATTTGAGAAATTAGATGGAGATAAATAATTTTTATTAATTTCTATCTTTATTATTGAAAAAAATTTTTAAAACTTATATTATTATAAAAAGGAGTGAAGATAATTGAGATTAAATGAAATATTTGGCAATAATTTAAAATATTTTAGATTTTCCAAGAAAAATTAGCAGAACTTACTGATTCAAGTGTAACTTATATTAGCCAACTTGAACTGGGACATCATACTCCTTCTTTTGATAAATTAGAACTAATTTCAAAGGCTCTTAATGTTGAGCCATCAGAATTTTATGTTAAAAGAGAGTTTAAAAAATTAGCTCCTAGAGTTGATATGAAAAATAGTATTTAAAAAATTTCACATAAAAAAGTAATCAAGATTATTTATTGATTACTTTTTTATTCTTTACTTACCGTAACTATATATTTTATTTCTTTTTCGGTTTCTTCTCTTTGAATATTTACGTTATAATTATGTTCTTTTAGGTCATTTTCTAACTTATCAACATAATCTTTAGTCATATCTTTTTCTTCTTTTGGCTCTGGTTCAGGGGCTAAAAAATCCAACATTTCAATTTCTTCTTCGGAATTTGTTTCAACAACTGGAGTTGGAGTAGGTTCTACAGCGGGAGCTGGACTTACTTCTTCTTTAGCTGTAGGTTCAGCTGGTGGTTCAACAACTCTTGGAGGTTCACTAACATTCATATTGGCAGATTCATCTTCTAAGAAATTAAAAAATTTATTAGGTATTTTAGTTGGGGTTTCCTCTTCTCCATCATCAGTAGTAGCAACATTATTATTTGAAGTAGGTTGAGTAAATAAATCTGTTGCCTTTTCTTTGATAGCGGCAATATTCGGAGTATTATCAATTATAGGAATATCATCAACTTGTGTCTCTTCTTTTTT
>CANQDV010000091.1 GCA_947593955.1 uncultured Bacilli bacterium
CGATACTGATACACCTTTCCTCTTTTTTGTATACTAATCACTTTAACCATCTCCTTTCATATTAGTAATTAGTATTTACTAAAACAAAAAGGAATGTTAACATTTTATCTATGTTAACACTCCTTTATTTATAAGTGTTTTAGCAATTATTTTTCAACTTATGCAAACAAAATCAAATTTTGCTACCAATGTAATTTTTCATAAAATTAATAAAAACCCTTTATTTACTAGCCTCTCCCGCAACAGTTCTTGTACTTCTTGCCGCTACCACATGGACATGGATCATTTCTTCCTATTTTTGTAACTTTTTTGGGTTGTGCCTTAACAGCATCCTTGCCATCATTAGTTATTTTTTCTTTTGATACTTCTTTACGTTCAATATTTTGTTTTATTTCTGATTTTACTAAGAAAATAGTTACATCTTTATCAATATTTTGAAGCATACTATCAAACATTTCATATCCTTCAACAGTATAGGCACGTAACGGATCGTCATGACCGTAACTTCTTAAATGAATACCTTCTCGCAAATGAGACATAGTATTAATATGTTCCGTCCAGTATTTATCAATAATATTTAAAACAATAACTTTCTCAAATTCATCGCTTATCTCTTTTGGAACAATCTTAATCTTTTCTTCATACTCCTCAACAATGATATTATAAATAATATCTATAATGTCATCGTTACTTCTTCCATCTAAATCTTTAATATTAAGATTTTTCTTTAATAAGTTTTCGTTTGCATATTCTATTATTTCATTAATATCATCTTTCGTAAGATGTCCCTCAGGGAAAATATGTGATTGAACTAAATCAGTTACATGGTTTTTTATCGCCTCTAAAACAGTAGCATGTATTGATTCATTATCCAATATCTCATTTCTTTTGGCATATATAATTTCTCTTTGATTATTCATAACATCATCATATTGTAATAATTGTTTACGAATATCAAAGTTATTACCCTCAACTCTTGATTGAGCTGTAGCAATAGCTTTGGAGAAAGTTTTACTCTTTATAGCTTGATCATCAGTAAATCCTAAAGTTTGTAACATCATTTTTATTCTATCAGTACCAAAACGTACCATTAATTCATCTTCCATTGATACATAGAATTGTGTAAATCCAGGATCACCTTGACGACCAGAACGTCCTCTTAACTGGTTATCAATACGACGAGATTCATGACGTTCAGTACCTAATACACACAATCCACCCAATTCCTTAACTTCATCTGTTAATTTGATGTCGGTACCACGCCCTGCCATATTTGTTGCAATAGTAACTGATTTTTTCTCACCAGCCTTAGCAATAATTTCCGCTTCACGTGCATGATTTTTAGCATTTAATACTTCGTGAGGTATTTTCTTTTTGCGTAATAACTCACTAATTAATTCATTAGTTTCAATAGCTATAGTACCTACAAGAACTGGTTGTCCAGTTTTATAACGTCTTTCAATTTCATCAATAAGAGCTTTATATTTACCAGCTTTTGTTGCATAAACTAAATCTGGTTCATCTATTCTTATTACTTCTTTATTAGTAGGAATACTAATAACGTACATATTATATATATTTCTAAATTCTTCCTCTTCAGTCTTGGCAGTACCAGTCATACCTGATAATTTTTTATACATTCTAAATAGATTTTGAAATGTAATAGTTGCAAGAGTCTTTGTCTCTTGTTGAATCTTTACGCCTTCTTTGGCTTCAATAGCTTGATGTAGGCCATCACTAAAAGCACGACCTTTCATTAATCGACCAGTAAATTGATCAACAATGATTACTTCACCCTCTTGAACAACATAATCAACATCTTTTCTCATAGAATAATTTGCTTTTAATGCTTGATTAATATAATGAACTAAAGTAGTTTGATTAATATCATAAAGATTATCTACATTAAAATATTTTTCACCTTTTTTTACACCATCTTCTGTTAAGCTAACATTTTTAGTTTTTTCATCATAAATATAATCTGTCTCATTCTTCAAACTTTTAGCAAAACTATCAGCATCAGTGTACAATTTTGCGCTTTTCATTTCGCCACCAGATATAATAAGAGGAGTTCTTGCTTCATCTATTAATACTGAATCAACCTCGTCAATTATGGCATAATTAAGGCCTCGTTGAACCCTATTTTCTCCTCTTACAACCATATTATCACGAAGATAATCGAATCCTAATTCATTGTTGGTTGTATATAAAATATCGCAGTTATATTGTTCTTTTTTTTCTTGAGGACTTAAACTCCTAAGATTTGTTCCTACTGTAAGGCCTAAAAACCTATGAATATTTCCCATCCAATTTGCATCACGATCAGCAAGATATTCATTAACAGTAACAATATGTACTCCGTTACCTGTCAAAGCGTTCAAGTATGCTGGCATAACACTAGTTAAGGTTTTTCCTTCACCAGTTTTCATTTCTGCAATGTTACCAAAATGGATAGCAATTGCACCTAATATTTGTACATAATAAGGTTTTTCACCAATTACACGAAAACATGCCTCTCTTGCTGTTGCAAATGCTTCAACCAAAATATCATCAAGAGTTTCACCTTTACTTAATCGACTTTTAAATTCATCTGTTTTAGCTTTCAATTCATAATCAGATAACTTTGTATACTCTTCTTCTAACGCTACTACTTTATCTGCTAAAACGGCAAATTTTTTTAATTCTTTATACTCATGATCGAATAAACTTCTAAATATGCTCATGACACCATCTCCTCATATAATTATTTTATCAAAAAAATACTAATAATACAAAGTATTTAAGCATTTAACTAAAGAAAAACACCTAAAATAGGTGTTTAAAAATTAATCTGTTTCAATAACTCCATAATTACCATCATTTCTCTTATATACTAAAACTGGCTTTAAAGTTACAGAATCTTTATACAAATAAAATTCATGACCCAACAATTCCATTTGAATAATAGCTTCCTCTTCATCCATTGGTTTTACATCTATTTTTTTCCTTTTTACAACTTTTCTTTCAGGTTCATTATCATTGTCATCATCTTGAAAATCAAAAGTAATATCTTTAACTGTTTTTAATTTTTTTGATTGCAATTTTGTCTTATTTTTTCTAATTTGTCTTTCTATTTTATCAACTACTGTATCAATAGCTGCATAAAAATCATCTTGCTTTTCTTCTGCTCTTAGGATGAAATTTTTAAGAGGAATAGTAACCTCTACTTTTTGTTTATAATTTTCAACTTTAACTACTATATTAGCTATTATATTTTCGTCATTTTCAACATATTTGTTTATACGCTCTAATTTATCATCCGCATATTTTTTCATGGCATCAGTTATTTTGATTTTATCCCCTCTTAAATTAATATTCATATAATTACCTCCTTATATTTATATTTTACCATATATACATAAAATACTCTATTAAATAAAAGTGAAATTTTTATGAAAATAAAAAGTAGCAAAATTGCTACTCAGAGTGTAGACAAACCCCTAGAATTTTTCTAGAGGTTTTCTTATGCAACTTTTAAAAATTGAAGTTTGATAATT
>CANQDV010000092.1 GCA_947593955.1 uncultured Bacilli bacterium
AAATCACTTTCTTTCATGTTTATCCTCCTTCTTTTTTCGGCCAGAAAAAAAAAATAGAAAAGAAAAAGTAACAGATTCCTGTGGCACTGTTATCCTGTATTCTCTCTATTAAAGGGAATGTTTTTTGCGCGAATTCATTTTTTACAAATTTTAGTACTCTTCATACAATAAATCCTTGTCATCGCATCCTAAAAATTTTGCAATTTTGTGTAACATAAAAATTCCTGGCATAGCATCTCCACTTATATACCTACTAATCATTTGTTGTGATGTACCTATTCCTTTTGCTAATTCTTCTTGAGATATTCCATTACGTTTTAAATAATTATAAAGCTTATCTCTAAATTCTTTTTTCCATTGTTCGTCCGTAATTGTCTCTTTAGTATAACTTATAAATCTAAAACAAGTATTGTAAGTATCATAAATATATTTTTCACCATTTGTAAATTCAATATAAACATCGAATGGATTTATCCAATCACATTTTACAATATCTTCAATCCTTGCGCTGGGTTTTATACTTAAAACACATCCCCAACATATACTATCAATTTGCATAAAATTTTACCTCCTATTTCATAATTAATTAAATACTAAAAATACATACTAAAGTATGTGAAAAATCGCTTATGGGCCAAAAGGCCAGTTTTTTTTGCAAACTCTTTTATAATTTTTAATTTTACATACTATAATATGTATTTTTAAATATTTCTGTCCGGTTTTAAAAAAAAAGTGGGTTATTGGCCCAAAATCGTCTGTATCCTTACAGGCTCTAAGGCTGCATCGATTTACAAAACTGGCCCAAAATTTGACCCCTAAAATCCGCAAACCCTTGGCGCTCTAAGAAAAGTTATAGGCCAAAAACGATTTGGCCCAAAGCTACTTTTTTGGCCCAAAATCAATTTTTTAGCTAAATTTTTTAACAATTTTTTAGCTCTTTGGACCACTTTTTTTGTTTTGGACCACTTTTGGACCACTTTTTTTAGCAAAACTGGCCTATAAATTTTTCTCAATTTCATTCATCTTTTTTATCAAATCTTTGCAAGAAATTGCCACACAATATCTATTATTTCTAACGATGTGTTTTGATTTATAAGCACTATGTTGTCTTTCATATTTTTTAATATAATCTTTAAGAATTTCCCACTTATCTTTCTTTTTTCTCTTCCTTAAATATGTTATGTTTTCTTCTTTTTTTTCCATATCGTTCACTCCTGATTTCTCATTTTACATTTATTAGAACAATATTTTCTAGCTTGTTTTAATGGATCAGTCTCATAAAAAGTCTTTCCACAATAAGCACAAGTATGTTTGTATTTTTCAGTCCAAGGTTCAAAGTTTCTAATATCTTTAATTAATTTATTACAATTACCTGTAAAATTAATTGCTCTATCATCAACGTACATACTAGCTACTGGTTTACCAACAGAGAAGTCATCAACATATATTTCATATCTGTCACACCAATCTTGCATTTCTTTAAGTTTATCTGGTTCAGCACATCTAGTACTACAAACTATTATTCTATATTCTTTACTTAATTTATTAATAGTTTCTCTAATACCTGGTGTAGGAATATCATATATACTTCCATCTTTCCATCCCTCTGAATAACGATGAATAACCCCATCAAAATCAAACACTATTGTTCTTTTACCTTTCATCTTATCTTGATAAGACTTAACATTTTTTCTTCTTTTATTTCTTATAAAATTCATAATAATTATTCCTCCTTTTTCTTATCTTCAGTTTTATCAAATGTACGTACGTATCTATACTCTGGATCTTTATTAACCCAATCTGCAAATTCTTTCAAACAATCTTCACATAGATCAACTAAATCTACATTATAAAATTTTCTTTCTTTATTAATAGATACAGTACTTAATCCATTAATATATTTAGGATTATCTTTATTTTCTGGTATATAGTCTTCGTAAAATTTACCACATCTATCACATTTTCTAGCCATTGCCATAATATCACCTCCAAATTAATATTTATAATCGCAACCAGTAAACCAAAAGAATAACATTGCTAAATACCAAGGTGAATGAAACAAAACACAAAACAATGCTACAAAGAATAACCATATACAAGTCCATAATAGATTATATTCATATTTATCCATAGGTCTTGAGTGTTTATGATTATATACGTAATTTGTAGTTATATTGTCTCTAGAGCGATTATAATATGAGTTGGTATATCTTTTATTACTCTTGTTTTTTTCTTGCATTTAAACCCCTCCTCTTTCGTTTAGGACGTAATTTATGAGCATCTTTTTCGATATTTAAATAATTTTCAAATTCTTTAAGCATAGGGCCTTCTTCTAGCAACCATGGGTCTACGTCCATACCATCAAATACATTTATTATTAATTGACCGAATCTCCAATCAGGACACGATTCTTGCCAATACTTACCTAATTTATTTAAGAACTTTGGTATTCTTTTTGGATCCCTCATTCTTATTCTCCTTTCTTGGTTTTATACCAGCTTTTATTCCTCTATCAAGAGCAGCATAACATTTTTCACACAAATCCCATGAGTTAAATGTCTTAGCTCCTCTATTCGTATCATGTTGACAAACTAATCTGACACGTTTATTCTCTTTACCATCTAATGTTTTTTTACATCTATCACATGCATATACAGTTACATTGTGATTTTCGTAATATGGTATTTTTATCATATGTTAACACCTCCTATCTTTAGAACCAAGGTAATACTACTTCGTTTTCCTCTATTTTTTCTAAAGTTTCCCACATTTTTTCTCGATTATACCCTTTAGTCCAATCTACCATAACTATATGATCATTATTAAAGTAGAAATCGATATCATACATTTCATCATCTATAATAATCACTTCTTTCTCTGGTATTTTATGTTCAGTTATATAATTAAGTATCTCTAAACCTCTGCTATGATCTTTTGAATCTTTAGTAACATCAGTTATTTTTAAACCATACCAAGCCAGTACAGCTTTAAGAACAGTCATACATCTTTCACTATGTCTCCAACTAGATGTTAATATTATTTTAGCATTAGTCTTAGATACTACTTTTTTAAGATTTTTAACACTACGTAAGTTAAAAGGCATATTCTCCATAAAGAATTTACCTCCATATTTCTTATGTAATCTCTCATAATGGTTTTTGTTATTAAGAACACCATCCACATCTAAAAATATATATGACATATTAATCCTCCTTTGTATGTTGCTTTTTTAAAATCAATATAGCAGTAACTGTTCCAATTATGAAACCTATGGCATAATGGAAACTAGTAGGTAGAAAAGTACGACACGCTATTAATCCAAGCCACATAATTATTACACAAACTACTTCAGTCATTATACGCTAATACCTCCTAACTTATTATTTTCAACTATCATAAGTGTTATTAGAGCATTTACTTTATAATTATCTTCTAATTTATCATCTATTAATACTTTCATTATTCTGTCATATACAGATCCTACATATGTTTTACTAACATGATCTCTTAATTCTATAGACATTTTTA
>CANQDV010000093.1 GCA_947593955.1 uncultured Bacilli bacterium
AAATTATAGAACAACTTTAATTATTATATAATTATCTTTATAGGTAGCTTCAATCTTTCCATTTAATAGTTCTACTAGTTGTTTAGCAATAGATAAGCCAATTCCATTTGATTTTTTTGCATTTTCCACCGTATAATATCTATTAAATATTTTTTCTATACTTACCTTATCTAATTTATCTGTTTTGTTTGAAAATTCTATTGTACCATCATTATACATTTTCACATTAAAATCTTGCTGACTATATTTTATGGCATTAGAAATAATATTTTCAAAAATTCTTTTAAGCATATTTTCATTTGATAACCTGATTACTTTAACTTTGCATATATCTATATTAGGATTAATGTTTTGCTCTTTAAATAAACTATAAAAACTAGCAATTGAATCCTCTAAAACAGCATTAATACATATATTATCTTTTTTTATTTCTTGTTCGGTATCTAAAATTTTTGAATAATTAAATAGTTGTTCCGTAAGATCAATCAATTCATTTACTTTTGTATTAATGATTTTTAAATATTTTTTTTGATTTTTAGTAATTTCATCGTTATTTATTAAATCAAGATAACATTTTATACTAGTCAAAGGTGTTCTTAAATCATGTGATATATTTGTTATTGATGATTTCAATTCCTGATTTCCATTTTTATATTCTATTTCTAGTTTTCTTAAATCCTTTAAGTTTTCATTTAGTATATCAGTTAATTGTTTTAGACTTTTATCGTTTGTATTATTTGTAATTAAATTATTAGTATCTGATTTCAAAATATATGATAAAGATTTAGTAATATTATTCACTTCTTTTTTTATTATAAATACTTTTATTATGAAAAATAATAAAATAACTAAAACTATTAAAAACATATAAAACCAAATACTCATAAATAAACACCTTTCTATTTTAATTCTTTTTTGTTAAATAGAACTATCCCAATTCCAGAAAATACTATTATAATACCTAAAGAGTATAAAGGAAGTATTTTCAAATTTGGAGTAGCTCGACCTGCTATTTGAAACATTTGACCTGCTGGATTAATATCTGCTAACATTTGATAAACTTTTCTTTCTTCCTCACTAGGGTATTTAGGATTTGGTTCATAAGTCCATTCCATTTCGCCTGTTTCGGCATTAGTTAAACTTCCTGCTTGTATTTGCTCTGGAGCATCTAATTTATTAAAACAAGTTAAAGCAATGCATGTCATTACAAATGCTATCATAATATTTGTTATTGCAGTAGTTGTTCTATTTGATATCATCATTGCAATAAATGTAAATATACTTGAATATGCAATTATTGTAAGAAATATACAACCTAATAATGCTAATAATTTTGAAATAGACATTGTTATACCACCAAATATTGGTATTCCAATTATTACTATTATTACAATAAATATAATGTATGATAATAAACTTGTCGTGGTTGTAATAATCAAATTTGATAAATATATATTTGTTCTTTTATGCCCTATACTAATTTTATTTCTTATTGCACCATCTGAATATTCTACTCCTAGAAATAAACTTGTAAATATCGCAATTACAATTCCTATTATTGTGGAATAATTAAGTATTAGTTGTTCTACTTTTATGACCTCATCATAAGATTTCATATTGCTATAACTTGCACAGATCATGAACAATGCTAATCCTATACTAAATATTATAAATAACCAATATGGTTTATTTTTTATTAATCTTGTAAAACCTGCATTTAGCAATTTAATCATTTTTATCACCTCCAAGTAAATTCATATAATAACTTTCCAATGATTCTTCTTGTTCATGAATATCGTCTGCTATTAAATTTTTCTTGGATAATTTATTTATAAACTTTGATAAATTATTTTCGCCATATACATTTATTGTTTCTTTATCTACTACTTCGTAAGAAATTTTATTTTCTTCAAAATATTTAATAAAGTTATTTTGACCGTTTACTTTTAATATGAATTTGTGTTCTAATTTTTTTGATAATTCATCACTACTTATTTCTCTAATAATAGATCCATTATCTAAAAAGCCATAATGTGTTGCTATTTTTGATAATTCATCTAAATAATGACTAGATATTAATATAGTAATTCTTTTTTCTTTATTTAATTTTAAAATTAGCTCTCTTATTTCTATAATTCCTTGTGGATCAAGACCATTTATTGGTTCGTCCAAAATTAAAAAATCTGGATTATTAGCAAGAGCAATAGCAATTCCTAATCGTTGTTTCATTCCTAAAGAAAAATGTTTTGCTTTTTTGTTTCCAGTTTTATCTAGTCCAACTAATTTTAATAAACTATCAATATCATCTAGATTAGGCATTCCAACTAATTTATATTGCATTATTAAATTATCTTTTGCTGACATTTCACTATAAATAGATGGAGTTTCAATTATTGATCCTATTCTTTTCCTAATATTAGTTATTTCACTATTACTATTATCAACTCCATAAATACTATAACTTCCATTTGTCGGTTTTTGTAATCCACAAATGACTCTAATAAGAGTTGTTTTTCCTGCACCATTTTTACCAATAAGACCATATATACTTCCTTTTTCAATATGGATATTGGCATGGTTTAATGCATTAAAATCCTTATACTTTTTTACAAGTTCGTTTGTTTCTAAAATTATTTCCATCATCTATCTCCTTTTCAATACTATTATAATGAATAAAATGTAAGAAAATTGTTAAGGAAATTGTTAAGATTTTGTTAAGATTTATTCTTTTATTTTAAAACCTATTCCCCATATAGACTCTATATAATCGGTTTTCGTATAGGTTCTAATTTTCTTTCTTAAATTACTTATATGAACTCGGAGTGAATTCTCATCACAATCATCTGTATCAATACTGATTAAATCTAGTAATTTATTTTTTGTAATAACCTGTGTTGGATTTAAAAGCAATTGCTTAAGTATTGCATATTCCGTTTTTGTTAAATTTATTTTATTATCACAAACTAAAAGTGTATGGCTATCATTTAATAATTCTAATTCTTTAAATCTTAATATTCTAGAAGACTTATTTTTTGGTCTTAATTGTACTTCAATTCTTGCTAACAATTCTTTGTTATCAAATGGTTTTGTTATATAATCGTCAGCACCTGATAATAAGCAATTAACCTTATCTTCACTAGAGATTTTCGCAGAAAGTACAATTATAGGTGTGTCTTTTACTACTTCAATAATTTTTTCGCCACTTATTGCAGGAAGCATTAAGTCTAATAATATTAAGTCATATTTTTCTTTTTCTAATAAAAGCATAGCTTCAGTACCAGAATAAGCATTATATGTTTTATAATTGGCTTTTTGCAATAATTCTTCTAAAGCATTGTGAATACTTATATCATCTTCAACAATTAAAATTTTTTTCAAATTAATTCACCACATTTCATATAAATTATTATACCATTAAATTTAAGGTAAGTTTAGTGGTACTGCTAAATTTACTACATACTACTTTTTTCGGCTTCTC
>CANQDV010000094.1 GCA_947593955.1 uncultured Bacilli bacterium
TCTATTGCTGCTTTTGTAGCATCTGCATACTGTATATAATAATCAATAAATCTTTTCTGTTTTTCAGTTAATTCACTATTTGACATTTATATCACCTACTTAATATGATAATGTAGTCTTTGGATTATATTTATTTATTACTTCATTTATAAAATCAGTTATACTAGCAACTAAATCACATACCATCTCTTCATTAAAACTTGGAGCATTATATAGTCCATAATTGTAAATAAAACAATGTGTTAGTTCATGTTTTAATGTTCTTATTTTTTGTTCAAAACACATATCTTTATTTATCCAAATTTCATGTGTAGGAAATATAGTTACCCCAAAAGCAAAAGTTACTCTATCATCAATATCTTCTTTATATTTATCTAGCATTACATTTGTATCTTTCTCTAAAATTGTCCATTTATTATTATTTATATTAAAATCCATAATATTTACCTTTCTTTATAAACACTATGTAAGTATATGTTTTATATATCCTACATACTATTTATAAATATATGAAAATAGAGTTAGTAAGTTTTTGCCTTACTAACTCTATTGCAGAATGAATAATCTCTTATTCTTCTTAATACTTACTACATTATGGATTATATCATGGAAAATACCCTCATTTTTCCCGATTTTTTCCAAAAGGTCAACATAATGTCTATATTTCGCCCCATTCTTCTGCTAATAAATTAATTATTTTATTATAGATGTTATAATATGTAGATTTAGAAATATTTTTATTTACTTCACAATATAACCAGTCTCGTCCTTCAAAAAAGATTAAGTTGAATACTTCTTTTTCAAAGGGATTTAATTGCTTAATTACATTTTCTATATATTCAATTCTCTCTTTTATTAGCAAAATTATTCTACTAGCTTCTGTATTTTTTTCCTCAAATCTTATAATTTTTTTCTTATTAGTCTTATATTGCCTAAGTTCTCTATCCATGAATTTTTTTACTTGTTTATTTAATTTATTATTCATTTTTTTCTCCTATTATTGTTCTTTCCATCTTACTTTATTTTCGGAATTAATTATATCTTTAAATATAATACCGTATTCTTCTAATTCTTTAACACAATCATCTATAGATATATAACCTTCTTTAAATGCATCTACATTATTCCATATACGCTTAATTACCTCTGGTAGTCTTTTCTTTCCGAAACCACAAACATATCTTAATGTATAAGCTACACAAATACTGTATATATCTAAATATTCATTAATCATAGTTTTAGTTTTCTGTTCGCATTTGTTTATCATATCAATATATACATCATCAACCCATTTTCTTAGTTGTTTTGGATTTTGAAATACTTTTTCTAGCTGCTTTTCTTGCCTTTTAGTTAAATTCATTTATTTATCACTTCCAAACATTTCAGAATTAAACATTTCAGACTTACAACCCATACATAATTTTGAATATAATGCTTCTGCTGGATATTCCTTTTCTAGGTTTTTTAATGTTTCTTTTACTGTTAATATTAATGCTGCTATTGCTTCCCCATTAACATTACTTACCGTAACCCAACAAATTGGTGATTCTTTTATGTCTTCTGATACGATAATTTCTACTTTTGCATATTTTCCACTTTTTATTATTTTTTCTTTTCTTTGATTATCTAATTCTTTTATATCTATTTTCATATTTTTTAAACCCTTCTTTCTTTAATATATTTATAAATTATTATTTCCACTTTATTTAAAGCCTCATAATTGCTAATAAATCTTGCATTTCTACCTTTTGGATTAAGTCTTATTATCTTTATTACATTATTGTAATTAGTTTTATACATATCTGCTACTTTATATTTGCTTAATCCTTTTTTCCATAAAGTTAATATTTCTTGGTCTGTCATACTACTACACCTCAATAGTAGTATGGTTTATTTAAACTATTCAATACTTATAGTATTATTTACCCTCCAATAATTCTTGTAACTTTTCTTCTGCAAACGCATATTTATCTGATAATACATAATAATCATCTTGACTACAATTTATATCAACTTGATAATTATTAAATTCTTCATTTAATTCTTCTTTCTTATTTTCTATTTTCTTTTTAGGTATTGAATTTATTTTTAGTTCATTTATTTGCTCTTGTTGTCTTTTTATTATGTATTGTGCTGTTGCTAAATCTTTATCTTTTATAATCATTTTTAGAAACTTATTAATCGTATTGTCGAAATCATTATTTATTATTTTTATTTCATCTTCTGTTATCAAAGGTGCAGTTGCTTTAAATCCAAATTCAGTTTTTTCTATTTCCATAAGCTATTCCTCCTTTATGCGTATCCTAACAGATTTCCTATTAGTTGCCACTCTCTTTTTCCATAATTATTATATCTATAAATGGTTCCTGACAATGGACTTTCTGCTATTACTGTTATACATTTATTTGGTTCTTTATCTGATATGTCTTTTAAGGTTACAAAATCATTTTCACTATTAGCATTATATAATTTATCATCAATTATTATCTTTACTTCCATAGAATCAAACCAACATTCTTCTGGTTTATCTATTATTTGTCCTATTGATTTCTCTACTAATTTCTTATGATGTATGCCATCTAAATAATTTATATCTTTATCATTTTTATAGTTTTCAAAATCATTTTTTAAATCTTCATATAGTTTTTTATAAAATGCAATTTGCGTGTCTTTTTTTTCTAATGCTTGTAATACTGTTTTTATTGCTTCTTCTAATTCTTCATCTTCGTTCATAGTTCCTCCTACTTAAAATCATTTACTTTTATCTTAACAATTACCATTTTATAATCTTAAACTGCCTATTGCATATATCATGCTACTTACAATATTTTCTGTTGCAAAATAATCATCTTTACACCATTCTAATTGCCACAGACAATCATTTATATATAAATATAATTCTTCTGGTGTCATTTAATTTTTCTCCAATTCTAATTCTTTTATTTTATCTAATATTTCATATAATATTTCTAATTGTAATTCTCTTTCAATAATCATAGCTTTATTTACAGAATTTTGTGGACATTTTTTATATAATTCACATATTTTTAATTCAATTAGTTCAACTACATCTTTTGGATTTATTTCATTTTTTTCTTTCTTTTCTTTCTTTTCTTCTACCACTTCATATTTTGGTCGCTCTACTTTTAATACTTCTATATTATTGTTTTTTATATCTTCTTGTAAATTATCCATATCTTCATCATCTACTATAAATGCTATCTTTATTTCTCCAAATGTTTTATATGTAATTCTATCTCCTACTTGTATATCCATTTATTTTTCTCCTTTCATAGTTCCTTTTCTATAATTTGTTCTGCTTTTTCTAGTAATTCTTTTACACCTTTTATATGTTCTAGTAATACCTTATTATCTTTATCATTATCTAA
>CANQDV010000095.1 GCA_947593955.1 uncultured Bacilli bacterium
TACCATATTATAATGAATTTTATAGTTATGAAGAATGTAAAGGAATAGAAGAATTTAACTTATGTAATAAATGGATGAAATATTATGGGGGATATTATGATTTTAAAACTGAAGTAAATGAATATAAAGATAAGACTGATGAACAATCAACGGATGAATCTCCCAAAGGGAATAAAAATTTTTTAAGTAGATTGGTTTTATTTTATACGAATTATTATTATATAATAATACCTATAATAATAGCAGTATTGATTATAGTAATCTATATAGTAAAATATATAAAACAAAGACTTAATAGATTTAAAATATGAAGTAGGTGAGAACTTGAAAAAAAAATTATTAATAGTTTATATACTGACATTGTTTGCAATTAATATAATGAAGATTGATGCAGTAGATGTAAATACCAGTGGAGTAGGTAATACTGGAAGTAAGTCAGGGAGATGTAATACTGGAAAGTGCGCAAACACTATTGGTTTAAAGATAACTAATAACAATGTTGGAAATATAAAAAACAACAAACACACTTATGAGTTCAAAGATACTGCGGTCTATGGTGTAAGGATTACTGTTGTCGATAAAAACAATAAGCAAATAAAGGATCCAATAAATTTTTGGGCTACTTATAGTATGAATAATGCAGTAGGCTATAACGGAGGCGTAGTTAAACGAGTAACAACCTATAGCAATAAAGTAGATCCTAATTATAATGAAAGTGGTAGAATTTCTTTGTGGAACTATAGTAGTGGTGGATTACGAGAAATAGATAGTTCTGGAGCTACATATGCAGGATATATTGAATCTTTAGATAGTGAAGAAATCGGGGCATTTTTAAAACAATTTGATCCAAATTTAACGGTGGAAAGTGCAATTGAAAATAAATATTTTTTAAAAATGGAACCTATATTTGTTTTTCATTATCATAATACTGAGCATGAACCGGGTGATAATTTCTTTGTTGGTACTGTATCGGAAATATTAAAAATGATAACTAATCAAAATTTAACTGCAACTAAAGACGGGAGAAAACTTACAAAATATGGCATTAATAGATGGGATTTGGGACTTCTATCGTGTGGTACATATATAGT
The DNA here is from genome assembly GCA_947593955.1 of uncultured Bacilli bacterium. Taxonomy (GTDB): domain Bacteria; phylum Bacillota_I; class Bacilli_A; order RF39; family UBA660; genus RGIG3091. The sequence goes on from CANQDV010000095.1 coordinate 1,092, forward strand.
AAATAATGCAAAATTATTAAGTTACAAGGCGGTAAAACAATGTGGAAAAAATCTTGATAAAGATGGAGGAGGATTTGGTAATGAAACAATTGTGCCAATAATCTTTCAAAGCACCAAAAATGGGTATCAACATGATTTCAATGTTTTAAGAAATTATATTACGACTATTTATTTGAAAAATAAATCACCAGAGGGGACTAGTTTTCCTTATTATAGTGGTGATGTTAGCAAAAAAGACACATTGTCTTTGTATAGAGCTGTATTAGGAATAGAAAAAGGTGGTAAAGGGTTATCTGTTGGATATATTGATATAAGTAATGTTCCGAATGAAGATTATGAAATTATCATTAAGAAGATTGGCTCAGATAAGAAGTGTTATAATGGGAGTGCGTATTTTCAATTGTTTGGACCAGACATGAACAAAATAGGCCCATTAGTTGGCTATAGTAATTGGTGTGAAAGTGGACATCAAACAATTACAATTTCTACTAAAAGTGAAGATTTTATAAATTTTAAGTCCAAGTTTAAATTAAATACTAATTATTACTTATATGAGTATGCAGATCCAGAAGGTAAGAATCAAGTAACGAATGCTCAATTTTCGATTAACAAAAAAGCATATGTAAAAAAGAAATATTTAAACATGAAATTGAGCACAGTTAAAACAGAGATTAGTGTAAAAAATGAGATCACTGAGAAATCTTGTGATAGTAGTTTAAGGGAAATTAAAAATATATGTAATGGCTCCAACAATACGTGTTCGGGAACGTCGGCAACGCAAGCAATTTCTAAACTTTTCTTACTTTATCGACAATATGCAGATGACGATTATAATAAACTGTTAAATTATGATATCACTTCATCTGGTGTTAGTATTAAAAATACTTCATGTTCTCATGTTGATTGTTCATCCTCAGCTTCTGATTTATTAGCTTGTCAATCTGGAACGATTAACGGAAGTACTCCGAATGAAAGTGGTGTAAATAGACGCGTTTGTTATGTTAGTAATGACGATAGTAATCATGAATCATATGGTAGTTACTATAATGATGATATAGATGCATATTGTAGTATCACTTATGACTATAAGTTTCCAAAATTTAGTAAAAGCACTGTTAAATCTGGAAATCTTTTGTGGGATAATTTACCTTTTAAAAACAAAGTAGGTGAAATAACTATTAAAGTCAATTGTGAAAATGGTTATAGAGATGTTAACGAAACTACCTTGAAAAATAAAAAATTGACTGAAAATTCTTTTGGAAATGAAGTTTCAGATATTTTACCAAATATAGATATGGATTGGGATACAGGCGGAACAGTGTATGATGAATTACTGGATACTACTGATTTGAGCATTACTGATTTAAATTATAATAATTCTACCGATCCTGATAGAAATAAAAATACTATTAACCCTGTCGTAAGTTGTACTAATTCTAATGGTCATAACTATTGCTATGCACAATGGGGTGGAACGTATAAGTTTAATGTTAATTATCATACAAATTGGTATTCTAATAATTTAACAGGAGAGTTTTTTAGCGAAGATAGTATTTTGACTGAATATGGGTCTACAGGGGATTATACTTATAGAGGTAGTGGATTGCCAATTTCTATTGATAATCCGACACAAAATGATTTAATATCATATATATATATACATGCTGATAAATCGTATACTGCTGAATGTTTATATAATGTTAAAAATGATATAGAATGGAATGATTGCCCTGATGGTGATTGTGATGATCCTGATGGATTAACTAAAAAGTTTAATTTTGATTTTAGGGTGATTGATACTTCTAATCCTTTTCCTGGAGCTGGTGCAAATGACGATATCGGTGGTAGATTCGCAGGAAGTAATTGGTGTTCGGCATCAAATATAGGGAAAAAATTATATGATTATTCAAAAGGTGAGTATTATATCGTTGGGGATATTAATGGAGATGGAAAAGTTGATACTAGTGATGTAATAACAAATACCACGAAAACAGTTAATGCGGATATTGATGGTGATGGTGAAGTAACATATCAATCAGGTAGTTGTTTGGCGGATCATAAAAACTTGTCAGATAGGTGTATTTTGGATCGATACGTAAGAGCTGATGAAAAAGGATGTTATGGAGTTAGTTTATATAATTCAACAATTAGAGATAATATTACTAATGCTAAAAATAGTTATAGTACGGATGAACCAATGTATAGTTTTACTCTTACTTCACAAGATATTAAAAATATTAGAGATTATAATAAATT
>CANQDV010000096.1 GCA_947593955.1 uncultured Bacilli bacterium
GCAAAATTATCTATATTATAAAACTTACCACCAATATAGCCATCCATAGTAACCGCATAACAATTCTTGCCGTTATATAATCCAACTAACTAACTCATGTATCTAACACCATCCCCATGAAACAACATCCAATAAAATTACCAAAAATCTCAGGTATCAACACGTTATAAGTGCATGACCAACTATATCCATCCAATAGCCAAAAGTAGAAACTATCAGCAATACAATGCCCAAAGCCACACAGTATAAAAATCATAACAGGTAACATAACCAAAAAGAGATTGCCGTTTGACCATCTAAATAGCTTAACCGCACTTACAACCAATAGACCGCATAATATACTCAAAGCAAAGTTACTCAAAAAGCCATTAGCTAATCTAGTACTTATAAGTACTTGCGCTGACGTCCTTAAAGTGACACCCAACGATGTAAAGTATACTAGCAAAGCAGTTATAAACGTACCAACAAAATTACCCAATAGGATAACAAGCAATTGTGCTAAAGTCACTTTACCCTACGGAAAATCGCCTGCTTTACCAGTAAACAAATTAAAACCAAAACTTAAAATTGCCGTGAGACCTAAACTAAACAAGGCTGCCCCTACTACACCACCAACCGCAAGGTTAACTACACAACCAAGGGCTATGAAGATACCGGCCATAACAGCCTTAAACCATACACGCACCAAACCAAATCACTTCCTTTTCTCAATTTCTATAATAATTATACCAAATTTTTTTCAATTTGTCAAGTTTGCGCTCGAGGCCTACTTACCCCCTACTGCCTTTTGGAAAAAATTTGACTTTTTCAAAAAAATTTGCTATAATAGACTTGTAAGCTTTGGAGGCGGTGTGGTCCTAAGGAATATTCACTCCTTAAAATTATTTTTTCCGAGAAGAGTTCAATTCTCTTCGCCTCCACCTTTCACTTCTAAACGTAAAATTTGACAAATTTAAAAAATTATGTTATAATTATTATAGTAAGAAGGAAAGGAGATAGAAAATGCGCTATACACCAGATTTAGAAAACTTTAAACAAATTAATAATAACAAACCATTAGATGAAGAAAAATTTAATAAAGCTAAAGAATATATATATAATAATATATTTAATAAAAAATATAGAATAGAAAAGAAAATAAATTATCAAAGAACACAAGAAACAATGTTAAAACAATTAAGAAAATATTTTAACCCTAATTATGAAAAAATATTTAATGGAAAAAATCCTCATACATTTATATTAGAATATTTAAAGTGGATAGAAGATAATAATATAGATAATATATATAAAGAATTAATTAAATCAGAAAACTTGTTACTTAATAGAATAAAACTTAAAGAACCACTATATCTTACTTTGCCTTCTGGACGAATATATAAAATGCAAGACGGCAGTAAAATTATGCGCTTTTTGCAAACTATAACTAAAGAATATAACTTAGACTTAAAAGCTTTTGCAGAATTTAAATTAGTACATTCTTTAATTATAAATGCGCAAGAACGTACTGAAAGAGTATTCATCTCTATGGATCCTAAAGATTATGTCTCTTTTTGTAAAGATAATACTCTTAGTCTATATTTTGAAAACTCTTTTGTAGTATATAATAAAGAAAAAACATGGTATGACCTATACCTTCTTAATAAAGAAAATCAAATTATTAACATGACACAAAATAATCTAGACATAACAAATAAAATTAAGGAGAGTATTTATGCAGGATTTAAATTATAAAATGTTGCAAGACTATATAAATTTGTTTGCCGAAAATGCTAAAACTAATAATCAAATACCAATAGAAGAAATATTAAAAAAAGTATATTTTAATAATAAAAAAAATCTGTATAAATTACTTGGAAACTCTTATACTATTACTAAGCCTTTTGCCTACCACAAAAGTCAATGTGAAGTAATCAAAAACATTAATGAATATCTTGTTAAATCAGAATTTTATAAACAATACATGGATTGGGTAAATAAATATGTAAATAAGCAATATCCTGATAAAAAAGATAATGAATATATTGATACCTGGTTAGGATTACATAGTATTCTTGACGGTAAAAATTTAATTATTAATCGTATAGATGAAGATATTGCCAAAGAAATACCTTTAATCTATTTGCCTACTGGAAAAGAAATTAAAGTAACACAAAATATGAAAATTATGCATCTTCTTAGTAAAATAGTAAATAACTTTGATAGTTTTAACAAAAACGATTTTGAAAAATTTCGTATTAAACTATCTACTTATTCCAATGATATAGAGGTAAAAGGCAATCTTGTTTTATCTATACATCCTATTGACTATTGGACCATGAGTGATAATAATAATAATTGGTCTAGTTGTATGTCATGGGAAGATAATGGCGAATATAGAAGTGGTACCATTGAGATGATGAATTCACCCTCGGTGGTAGTTGCCTATGTTGAAAGCACTTCTCCTTATCAACCTAAAAACTTTAATTATCAAATAAGTAATAAAAAATGGAGAGAACTTTTTATTGTAGATAAGGCTATAATTACCAATATTAAAGCTTATCCTTATATTAATTTAGATATTAGTGAACAAATAGCCGATTGGATTAAAGAATTAGCCGAAAGAAACCTTGGTTGGACTTACAACGAAGAGATAAAGAAATTTGATACTTATAACCCTAGTATCTTTGGACATGGTATAAATTTTGCTACAAACTTTATGTATAATGATTTTTGCGCTGATACGGATCATGTTGCTTATTTAAGTGATGATGAAACGGTAGTTGAAGAGCTCGGAAAAGATGAAGAATATACTATTAACTATAGTGGACCAAGACAATGTCTGATGTGCGGAAAAGTTACTCATGTAAATTTTGATGTTGATAATTATCCGACAACCGAAGATTTTCTTGATGACACCGAATTATTTTGTTTTGATTGTAATGACGGTGTATATTGCGATTGCTGCGATGAAAGAGTAACAAATTATGTAACTACGTCAAGTGGTCAACACTTATGTATGGATTGCGCAAAGTTTTGTAACGTATGCGAAAACTACACTGTAGGTATAAAATATAGTATTAAAGGAGATGTATTAAAGGCCTTCTTTGATGAAAATAAAGACATACTTGCCGAAATAGCAGATCAGAACCTTTATGGTGCAGAAGAATATTATGATATGTTAAGACCAGATAGATATTATACCTACACAGTATGTGATGATTGCTATGATAGACTAATGGAATTTGAAAAGGAGTATCGTAA
>CANQDV010000097.1 GCA_947593955.1 uncultured Bacilli bacterium
TTACTTCTTTTGAAACTTCTAAACTATTTTGACACATAACATAAAATAGAAAAAATGCTATTATAAATATTATTGCTCAACATATGAAATTTAAAATATCTTTTTTATTTTCTTTCGTCATTTTGTTTCCTCACTAACTCACTCTTTTTATCTACTATATCTTGAATAATATTATCAAGTAATATAGGACAATTACTATGAGCATCTAATCCAACATTATACATATATGGATTATCATTATAAAATTTTTCTTGTTGATGAGTATGACCATATAGATTAATTAAATGTTTAGCCCAAGGCTTACCATCATCAAAGTTTGCAGTTATTGTTGGATAATGAGATAGCCAGAAATAATACTTACCTACTTTTAATTCATAAGCATAATCAACAGATATTACATTAGGTAGCGTTTTATATATTTCTTTTCTTTCATCTGTATCATGATTACCTACAATAATATGTAACTTACCATTTAATTTATTAATGCATTCAATTCCATGCTTATTATCGTTTAGCATCAAGTCACCTAGAACCCATACTTCATCATCTGGTTCTACTACTGTATTCCAATATTTTATAATCATTTCATCATGTTCTTTAACTGATTTAAAACCTCTAGGGGCATACATAAATTCTTTATCATGACCGAAATGTAAATCCGCAGTAAACCAAATTCTATTTTCCATAATACCAATCCTTTCCATTATAAATATAAATATTATCAAATCCTTCTTTTTTAGTAGGGATAGTCATTCTATTGCACATATCAATTACCGCACGTTCTGGAATATATTCTCTACCTATGCGTTGCATATTTCTTTCAAGTAATGTTTCAAGAGGTAATTTAAAAACAATAGCATTAAGTTCATCGTAGGTTGCGCGGCGATCCTTTAAAGCGTTTAACAACTTTGCCCTGGCCGCTTCATTAAGTGAGGTTTGATCCGCAAAAACGTGGTCATACTTTCCTGAATCGAGCATTTCCGCAATCACTTTAACAAAATCTCTATATACTTCATTTTCATGTGAAAAATAAGGCTCTCCTTCTTGAAGCATATCAAATCGTATCAAATCTCTTGATACACTAACGCTTCTAGGTATATTATGAGTCTTTAAGTAAGTACTTTTGCCTGAACCAGGAGCTCCTACCATTAGCCATAATTTAGCCATTTTCATCAACCTCTTTCTGAATCCTATGACCGCAATCATTAGAATAATTACTATTCCAACATCTGCCATCAACATTAAATGGACAATCTATATTAGAGCATTCTATTAAATCTTTCTTTTCAATTCTTTCTCCATTAATAAAACGACCTAATTCATATTCTTGTTTAAAATCATCAACAGTATAGTTACCATACTCTTTAATTTCAACATGATTAACTTCCTCTTGACAATACATACAATATAATTTCTTTAGATGTCCATCTTCTCTTTCTTGCCCTTTCTTGCGATGAACTGGGATGCCTTCCCTACCACATTTCGTACAAAAGAATCGACTTGACGTTGTGTTATATACTTTTGACATAATTATCAATTCCTTTCTAATTATATTATATCATATTTTTATTTATAAATCAAAAAAGAAACTAATAACTCTATTAAATAATAAAATTACTAGTTTCTAATAATAAATCATTTAAACATAAATCTTTATAATGAGTATATGGAATTCTAATTAAAGGAATATTATTTTCTTTACATCATTTATTTTTTATTTTATCTCTTTCTTGAGTTTCTTTAAGATGTTTATCTCCACCAAAATATTCAATGCTTTTATAATGTTGTTCCCCATCGAATTCAATTATATAATAAAGTTTATCTAAATTAAAAATTGCAAAATCAAATCTTAATTTTCTATTATTAATTATTATTGGATATTCTTTTTGATATAAAATATTATTTTGATTTAATAATTGTTCTATTAATAATTCTCCTCGTGATTGATTTAAGCATCCACATGATATTGTAGCTTTAGATATTAACGAAGAACTTGCAATAATTTTTTGATTCCCACAATCACATTGACATAATCAAAATGCTCCTGGATATGGACCAGATTGCATTTTTTTTATTGCAACTAATTTTCCAAATCTTTTATTTGTTAAATCTATAAAATTATTGCTTGCTGTTTTTGATAAATTTTTACTAGCTATTTCTTTTTGAATACAACCACATGATTTTGTTTTCCCACTTTTTAAACTATTTTTTAATACAGTAGTAATATTTCCACAATCACATTGACATTTTCAATATGTAGAACCTCTATTTGGATGTTGTTCTTCTACTTCAAAATCTCTTTTTAAAACAATTAGTCTTCCAAATCTTTGACCAGTTAAATCTTCTGCTCTTGATTTTGTTTTTTCTTTAATTATATTTATTGTTTGACAACCACAAGATTTACTTTCTCCATTTCTTAATAATTGTCCATTTACTATTTTTTCTGTTCCGCATTCACATTTACAAAATCAATAAGCTCCAGGTCTATATTGCTTTTCTTCTAATGTAGCCTCTCGTAAAACTGTCCAATATCCAAATTTTTTATTTGTTAAATCTATCTTTTTTGGCATATGCTTTTTCTCTCCTTTATATAATATAAAAAATTAAAAAAGGACATTTTAAAGTTATGTCCAATTAACATTATTCATCTTTAGAAATTAAATATGCATTACTTACTGCTTTAAATGAGTTTACTCCATCATATGTTCTAAATACCAATCCTTCTCTTAATGTTCCAGGTTCTATTTTTGATTCTCCTGTTGCAAAAATTAACATATCATCAATAGTTGGTAATAATTCCATATCTTCTGCAACAATAGGAACACATGGAATATGATATTCAGATAGAACATTTGTCATTTGTATAGTGTTTAATCTACGAGGAGTATCCATATCTTTATCATAAACTATTAAGTTAAAAGCAGCAAATCTACGTTCTTTAAGACCGTATGTTTTCTTTTGAACTCCATCTCCATAAGTTTCACCTTGAAGAGTTACAAATTCAAAATCTTTATGAGTATCTAATATATCTTTTAATACTTCTTCAATATGATATTTTTCTGCCATTTCAGTATATATATTAGTTTCATAAAAACATTGTTTATCAGGCTTGTCGAAACATACATTTCTTGAGCATACATAAAATTCATATTTACCAAATTTTCCACGTTTCATAGTAAATGTTGTAGAACTTCCATCTATTTTTTCAGTAGCAATCCAT
>CANQDV010000098.1 GCA_947593955.1 uncultured Bacilli bacterium
CGGACTTGAACCGGCACGAGGGTTGAATCTCGCAGGATTTTAAGTCCTGTGCGTCTACCTATTCCGCCACTCAGGCATCAAAGCATCGTATAATATCTACCAATTCATACGAGACTCTTTGATTATAACTTAATTTACACTTTTGTGCAATACTTTTTTTACATTTTTATGCCTAATTACTTTATTTTATTCACTAAACACCGTTAAAAATACCTTTTCTTTTGAAAAATATCTTTCTAATCCAATCAATTGGTATTACAGTAGCAGCCAATAAAATCATCAAAACAAATTCATCAAATAATAACCCTGTTGTTCTAAATACACTCCCACCCTTATAAATAAGGAATATTTGTACTACTATAATAAATGACATAATAAGAATAAATACTTTATTTTTAGTTATGTTAGCTAAAATATTAAGTCGACTAGTCCTAGCATTAAAACTATTAAAGATATCAATAAAAATAAACAATCCAAAAAATGCCGTCATTAAGTATGCTTTATTTTCCCTAAATAATTTATATATAAATGGTGATTTTAAAAAGAATATACATAATACAGCTGAATAAATACCTGTAAAAAAGATTTCACTTATCATATATTTATTTATGATAGATTCTGTTTTGGTCTTAGGCTTTTCCTTCATATATTCTATAAGAGGAGGTTCAAAGGCAAAAGCTAATCCTGCTAAAGTATCCATAACCATATTAACCCATAACATTTGAATAACAGTTACTGGTGTATCAATACCAATAAAAGGACAAATAATGGAAAGGCTTATAGCACACATATTAATAGTTAATTGAACAATAACAAACTTCCTTATACTTTTAAAAATTGTTCTACCAAAAAGAATGGCTTTAGATATAGATAAAAAATTATCATCTAATATAACTATATCACTAGCTTCTTTAGCAACTTCTGTTCCACTTCCCATTGCAAAGCCAACATCAGCTTTTTTTAAGGCTGGAGCATCATTTACCCCATCACCAGTCATTCCTACTACTAAGTTATTACTTTGAGCAATTTTTATTAATCTGCTTTTATCACTTGGAAGACTTCTTGCTACTACTTTTATCTTAGATAATAACTGCTTTAATTCTTCATCCGTTTTGCTATTTAATTCATCACTCGTCAAAACAATATCATCTTCACTATCTACTATTCCTACTTCTTTAGCAATAGATAATGCTGTGTCTTTATTATCCCCAGTAATCATAACCGTCTGTATATGAGCATCTTTTACTAATTTTACTCCTTCTATTGCTTCTTCCCTTATTTCATCTTTAATAAAAACTATTCCTACTAAACACAATTTATAAAGTTTGTTAGGAACATATTCGTTACTAGTAGCCATAGCTAAAACACGTATACCTTGTCTTTGGGCATTAGATATCTTACTTAAAATAGTTTTCATATTTAGAGAAATATCACGTTTAATACCAAATTCATCATAGTAAGATACACAATTTTTTAATATAATCTCAGGAGCACCTTTTATTAAATTAACTCTTTCTTTATCATTAATAGTAGTAATAGCATATTTATCTTTACTATTAAAAGGAATCGTTTTTATTTTTTCGATTTTACTATCAGTATTTATATTACTTAAAAAACTTAAAAGTGCGCGATCAGTAATATTTCCCCCAACAATTTTATTTTCCTTTTTATCATAATAACTAGCTGTATTATATATGATTGATTTTTTTACTATATCTAAATATTTAGGACAAGTATTCATTTCAAATTCATTATTATATTCTTTAATACTACCAGATAATAAACCAATTACATCTAACCTTCCCTTAGTAAGAGTTCCTGTTTTGTCAGTAAATAAAATATTAAGACTTCCTGCTGTTTCTATACCTACTAATCGTCTTACTAAAACATTATTTTTTAACATTCTTTTCATATTAGAAGACAAAACTAAAGTTATCATCATTGGTAAACCTTCGGGAACTGCTACTACGATTATCGTTACGCATAATGTTAAAGCATATAAGATATAACTAAACATAAGTGGAATATTAGTTATTGTTTTTTCAATTAGTTGTAAATCAAAATTATTATTTATAACTATGACCGAAAATAAATAAGAAATAGATACAAAAGCAGCACCGACATATCCAATTTTACTAATAACATTAGCTAAGTTACGTAATTTTAATTTTAAAGGACTTTCTGGTTGTTTTTCTCCTAATTCTCTTGCTAAATTACCATACACTGTATCAATTCCTACTTTATCTACAAGCATTAGAGCTTCTTTAGAATATACTACCGTTCCTCTATAAACTCTATTTTGTGATATAACATTTCCACTAATAGCATTTACAGCTTCTTTATATATTTCTTTAGTCTCTCCATTTAGTGAAGATTCATCTACCGTTATTTCTCCTTCTATTAAATATCCATCAGCAGGTATTTTATCACCTGCTTGCAACACAACAATATCATTAACGACTACTTCATCAATTAATATTTCTTGTATTGCATTATTTCTTTTGACTCGACATTTACTCTGCAAAGCCTCTTCTTGTAATCTATTAAAGGCTTTTTCACTTCCATATTCAGATAAAGTTGATATAAAAGATGCGACAAAAATAGCTCCTATTATTCCCAAAGTTTCAAACCAATCAAAATTTTTAAATAAGAAAACAATTTTAATCATTAATGCAATAAGTAATATTTTTATAATTGGATCCCCTAATGATTCAATTAATAAACTAAAAAAGGTATTATTGTTACTTATTTGGATACTGTTACTACCATATTTTTCTCTATTACGTGAAACTTCTTCATCTGTTAGTCCTAATTTATTATGATTCATAGTTTGTCCTCCAATAAATTATATTAGAGTTTCTCTCTTTTTAGCATTTTATTTACTACTATAAATCGACAAAAAAACTACTATATATAAATAGTAGTTTATTTTCAAAATGGTGTCCCGCTGGAGATTCGAACTCCAGACCCTTTGATTAAAAGTCAAATGCTCTACCTACTGAGCTAGCGGAA
>CANQDV010000099.1 GCA_947593955.1 uncultured Bacilli bacterium
TTTGAAGGTATTAATTGGAATGCTTCAAAATTAAGCATTGATTTAAATAATAATTCTTTTTCTTCTATTGTTCCACTTCTTTGAACTGCATTAATCATTGGAACAATATAGAAAGCTGCATCTATTGAGCGTATATGTTCACCTAATTTAAATTTATTCTTTTGCCACATTTCAAATATATATGGATTATGAATATTATCAGGTTCAAAACCTTTAAGGATTAGATGCTTAGTTTCTATCGATGTTAAACTCATCATATCACCTGTTAATCCTAAAGCTACTAAATCTAGATATTGGTCTGCATTAGTTACATTTAATTTATTATCTATAAATCTACAAAATTGATATACTACTCCAACACCTGATAATTCTTTATTTGGATAATCACTCAATTGATTATTTATTGTTATTGCATATTCGCTTAAATGATCTGCTAAATGGTGGTCTAGGATTACCACATCTACATCATTATCTTTTAATTCTTTATGTTGTTCATAATCATTTGATGCGGCATCTGGTGCTATAACTAGTGAGAATTCATGACCACGAATATAATCCATTGCATCTTGTAACCCATGTTGTTTCCCTTCATGTACTCACCAATGAAGTTTATTTTCTGTTCATGCTGGAAATAAGTCATGAAGATAATTGATTAACAGTGCAGCAGATGTAAAGCCATCGCAATCGCAATCTACTATAACTAATGCTTGTTCATCTTCGTTGATGCATTTTATGATTGCGGCAGCTGCTGCGATTAAACAGTTTTGTCCAAACGCATTGTAATCATTAATATCATCATCAGTAGTATTCAAATAATGATATATTTCTTTATAAGGAATATGTCTATTAGTTAATATTGTTTCAAGAGCATTATAATTTTTATTAACTGGATTAATTAGTTTATATTTCATCTTTATCTTCCTTTAATTCATATCATTTACATAATCTAGGTAAACTTTCATGTTCTATAATTTTATCTTTTAGTGTGCATTCTGAATATCCATCAACGCTTCAATAACAATCTTCATATGTTCTATATCTATAATATTTGCATCATTTACATTTTTTATGTTTAGTTCTATATTCTTTTGTTTTATTATCCATTATAGCATCACTCTTTTCTTAAATAATTTTTCAAATGTATTTTTATCTTTATCAATAGGACTATCTTTATAATCTAATAAATTCCATTTATCAAACATAAAACTTATTTGAACTAATGGACTATATTTTTTATTTAAATCTTTTAATTTTTTAGTCCAGGTTTTAAATTCATTATCCCCAATCTCTTTAAATTGTTTATCAAAAGCTATAACAATTTCTTCAACATCTAAAAATTTTAACATTTCAACTTGATATGTAGTTAAATTACTTCCACATACCGCCACACTAATATCATTTTCTATACCAAACATACTAGCATATTTAAGACAACTTTTTTCGCCTTCAAATATAATTACTTTTTTCATTTTTCTTATATTATCTTTACTTTTGTTTAAATTATATAAATTAAAACCAAGAGGGTGATTATACATTTGATAATTTAAAATTGCAGGTTTATATTTTCCATTATTCTCTTCTTCTTTAATTAATGTTCTTTCTCTAATTCCTATTAATCTATTATCAGGAGTGTAATGAGGAATGACTATTCCCCAAGATACTGGATCGAATCTGATACCTGCCGCATCCATTATTTCTTGATTTATTCCTTCATTAATCCACATAGGAATTTTAGGATGCGGAAGATATTTTAAAATCTTATCATCATAATATTTAAGTTCGATTGTTCTTTGTTCTTTCTTTTGAGAACTATTTTTTTCATATTTATTTAAAATTTGCCAATCACTTAGTAGTTCTTCATTACTAAAAACAAAATTTTCTGTGGAAACTGTTAAACTAAAGAAATTAATAATAAATTGAATTGCTTGATATAAAGTGATTTCCGCATTCTCTAATTTATTAATTTTAATAATTAATTCATATATATCAAAAGTATCAGAACAATCTGTATAACATTTAAAAAGTTTTGTGTTATCATAATAATAGAGTTTATGACTTTGACCTCCATGACATATAGTTCTAGCAACAATAATGTCATTTTTAATTGCGGGGTCGCCGCCTAAAGCAAATAATAAATCTTTAACTTGTTCTATTGTTAAACTATTTTTAATATTTTCTGACCATTCTTTTAAGTTATCCATTTATTAATCACTTCTTTTCTTATTTTTATTATAACATAACTAATAAAATAAATCAAATAAAAGTATTAAAAAGCAGATACTTGTAGTTTAGGATTTACATTAATTTTAAAATCAGGTAAATCTATTAATTGATAATTGTAGTCAGTGGCAAACATAGGAATTACTTTACAAGTCCCTTGATTTGCTTTACACCATAATAATATATCTTTATATTGACCTCTACGGTTTTTATATACTGAAATTTTAATATCAGGTTCTTCAAATTTAAATCTTGCAATAACTTCTCTTAATGCTTCTTTATCTTCTTTGCTAGTCTTAAGCATAATCATACCTAAATCTATTTTGTCTGCTATTGACTTAGCACCTCTTAATAAGTTTTGGTCATATTGTTGTGCAGTAAGGTAGTCCGCATTTAATTGAGTTGCGGTCATAATAAAGACACCATACTCATTACATAAATCTTTTAATCTAATTGAAATCATAAATAATACATTATCTTCACGAAGACCTTTAATCCCGGTTTTTGAGGTTACTTCACTTAATATTTTCATACTAGTATGTAAATAATCAAAAAATACATATCTAACTCCCCACTCATTGATAGAAAATTTAATAGTATTTTCTATATCTTTTAATGAAAAATCAGGAAGTTTTTTAATATATATAGGACACTTTTTAAGTAATTCTGCAGCATATAATACTCTTTCTAATTCTCCAGTTTCATAAGCATTATATATAATATGATTTTCATTTACATCTGATAA
>CANQDV010000100.1 GCA_947593955.1 uncultured Bacilli bacterium
TGAAAATGAACAGAATAGTTTCCAATAGGTATAAAACCAGTTCCATCTTTATTAGTGAGTTCTTCTTTTATTCCTTCAATATTATTTACACCATTAATATCACCAAAGCCGGTATCATTATATTTCATATAGCTAGCATTTTCATTAAAGTCTAAATCTCGCATTAAGATGAAGTTTTTATCTGCATATGTATTTAAATCTTTATTAACTGAATTACTTAATCTTACCAAGTCTTCAATATAATTTATTTGGTATGGTTCATCCTCTGTTCCTAGCCCTTTAAATAAGTTATCATAATAAAGATAACAGTAAACACTTTGTTTCGTTTTTATACTTATTGTTTTATTATCTTCATTATAAGTTAAAGCATCAACATCTTTACCATTCTTATCTACACAGCCACTTTTGATTCTATTTAATGTAAAACCATCCGTTGGAAATATTGTACTATTTGATTTTTGATATTCACCTGTTTGATAATCTTTTTCAATCATTATTGCTAGTCCACTTTTATTTATATCACCTTTTATTTTTACTTGAGGTAGTTCTTTATAAGCATGAGAATTATTTAATACTAAAAACATACTAGTCACTATTACTAATACTATACTTATTAACAGTAATCTTTTATGTTTCTTTATGTACTTCATATTCTTCCTCTACCTTTATTATGGAATATATTATCAATTTTTATTATATACTAATTACGTATATTTTTCAATCAATTTAAAACAGAATAAGTTCTCTACCTATTCTGTTTTTATTATAGTATTCCCCCCCCGATTGTCAATATTATTCTTTAATAACATACGGATATTTTAATGTTCCTTTGCCTTTTAATACAACATCTTTTGAAAGATAAAATACCGGATAAACTGTACATTTATTACCTAATGACATAGTATTTAGTTCACCAACTTCTTTTACATCAAAAATGTCATACCATTTATTTCCTGTTAATCCATATCGTGTTAAAAACCAATCCCAAGCAATAGTTGTTTGATCATTATTTTTATAAAAAAGCCATGTATTGCCAGCATCTGCCGAAGTTTTAATGGTGCCTTCTTTAAAAGATAAAAAGTAGTCATGAAGATATTTCATACCAATATATGATTCAATATAGTCTTTTTCTTTATCCCAAGTATAGGTTTCGGTTTTATAATCACCATTTTCATCTAACAATCCATGAGTTGTCGATGCATTTCCTGTTTCAATAGCATAAATATCTACTCCATTAATTCCATAGTGACTTTTACTAGAATCACCATACATCCATTTTGTTTTTAAAATATATTTTTTATATTTTGCATTAAAATTATTATAAAATGAATTTTCCTTAGTATTTAATTCTTGAAAAATTAAACTATCGGGCCATTTGATATTGGTAGTACTACTTGTCCACCATTGATAACCTCCTATGGTAGTCTTTTTAATTACTTTTAGGCTTCCATCATTTGCAATACCTAATATTCGATATAAATCATTACCATATTCTGTACAATCATCACCTAAACAAAGATAATTATTATTTACTTCATCTTTAGTTCCTTGATAACGGTGCATTCCACCAACTTCTTCAGTACTTAAATTTGCTGGTTTAGAATTTATAATATCTACTCCCGTTTTTTCATAATCTATTTCAAATGGTTCTGTTAATGTTCCTTCACCAATTAAATCTATGTCATTTGATAAATAAAATACTGGCCTTACATCATGAGGGGAACCACTCCAAGCATCATCATTAATTCCATTTATGTATATAAATCTAACTCTTAATGTTCCGCTAGATAAACTATCAAATCCATATCTTGTCATTAACCATTCAAAGCGATTATCTTCTTCATAAGGCTCAACATTATTGCGAAAATATATCCATGATTTAATTGTTTCATCAGTATTAGCTGGTCCCAAATCACTATATGCCATTAAATAATCATGAACATACATTAAACCTATTTTTGCCTTAACAATATCAGTATTCTTATCCCAAGTATAATATTCTCGAACATAATTATTGCTTTCATCTAAAACATAATGCGGTACTTCTTTTGCCCCTGTTTCTATTTCATACATTAACTTAGCATCTAAAGTTTTATGTATCGAATCACCATATATCCAAGTATAATCCACAATAATATTTTTTAATTTATCATCTAATGTATTCATAAATGTATTATCAGAATCGTTTAAAATATGAAACATATTACTATCGGGCCATTTTAAATCTTCTCTGGCATTTAATAACCATCCATATAACTCTGGTAATGGTACTTTTTTAATAACTTTTAATTCACCATTTTCATTTATCCCAATTATGCGGTATAAATCTTTGCCAAATTCTGTACAGTCTTCACCTAAACAAATATAATTATTATCTACTACTTTCAAATCATCAGAGGCATATTCACTTGTAACTCCTTGATAACGATACATTCCACCAACAATATCTTCACTTAACACACCATTGGTATCTTTACTTCTTAAGTATTCAAGTGTCTCATTTTTATCAAAATATAAAGTACAATATACTGTTTTATTACTAGTTATTGTAACATTATTACCTAAACTATTTATTACATTTTCTACTGGGTTACCATTTTCATCAACACATTTACTTAAACTTTTATTGACATAGTAATTCTTTGGAAATAAATTATCTTCTTTATATTCTACATATTCATCATTTTCTTTGATATACATTGCAAATTGCTTTCTATCCACTTTGCTTTCTTCCTTAGTTATTTCTTTATGCAAAAAAGATTGATAAGTTAAATTTACCATAAATATTTCAATTATTAAAAGTATTGTTACTAGTACTTTTTTCATTTAACTACCTCTACCTTTATAATGCTATTTTTATTCTTTTTATATTCATTTATTATCAATTTTTATTATATACTAATTGCGTATATTTTTCAATCAATTTAA
>CANQDV010000101.1 GCA_947593955.1 uncultured Bacilli bacterium
GCAATTAGAAAAATGATAAAAAAGCGTTATAAGAAGAATGTTTATATTGTAAGTCAAGAAACGAATCTTGCTATGCCTGGATTTTTAGGATATTTAATGAATAGTTTAAATATTATTCCATTATGTAAAGGACCAAATTATATTATTAATACATTTAAACCAGAACTAGAAAAAGTTTTAAAAAATAATAATTATGTCTTAATATATCCAGAAGAAGAAATGTGGTTTAATTATCGAAAACCAAGACCATGTAAGAGAGGGGCATATCAATTTGCAGCTGAAGCAAATGTGCCAATTATATCTTGCTTTGTAGAAATACAAGATTTAGGAAAAGAAGATAATGATGAATTTAATGAGGTAAAATATGTTGTTCATGTTTTAAAACCTATCTATCCTGATGCATCTAAATCAGCAAGAGAAAATAGCAAAATAATGGCTGAAATAGATTATAAACAAAAAATAAAAGCTTATGAAAAAGCATATAATACCAAACTTAGCTATGAATTTTCTTTAAATGATATTGCAGGATTAAAAAAGAAAAATTAATTGGTTTAATTTTTCTTTTTATATGTAATATATTCGTAATTATTTAATTTACTTCGCATTTTCATAGTTTCATATACTTTGTCATGTAACATAGTGATATTTTCTTTTTTATCTAAATTTGGATTGATTGAAAATGGGCCATCAATATAAATTACTATGTTAGGTTTTTTAAAAAATTTTGATTTAGAATATGTTGTAGTAGCAACAAAAACTTTCTTTTTATTATCATAAGGGAAATGAAATGATGTGTTTGGAAAATCTCTAATAAATGTTGCATAAGGCCAAAGATGTGATTCAGGATAAATTACAATAGGATGCTCTTTATTTGAGTGATATTTTATGGCCTCTTTAAATTTAATCATATCATGTATGTTATCAGGAATTGGTAATGCTCCAGCTATTGGAAGAATTTTCCCTAAAATGGGAATTCCTAAATTTGAAGTGCTACAAATAATATAAGGATGTTTAGGAAAACAAATCAAAAAAGGATTAAAAACATCACCTAATATTTGAGTATGATTGCAATATAAAAAATATTCTTTTTCTTTTTTTAATAGTTTTTTATTTTTTATTTTTAAACGCAAAAATAATTTGGAGTAACAATAAGAAAATATTATAACAAAAATGTTAATAAGATATGCTCCAATTTTATAAAATATGTTTGTATGAATCCATTTATAATTTTCTTTAAGTTTAAAATTCTGATTTTTGGATTCTACAAAATCATCTTGAAAAGATTCGTAATAATATATTTTTTTCATTTCTTCTCCTTAAATATCTAAGAAAATAATCTAAGAATATTATATCAAAAAAATATTCACACTTTAATAATTCTTAATAATTTAATAATAAAAATATAATATATATTGATGTATAATATTTAATTGTTCAAAGGGAAAATTGAATTAAATTGGTAAAAAGCCATTAAGGAATCAGGGTGATATTTATGATTGAAATAAAAAAAATTAGTAAAGTATATAAAACTGAAGGATTTTCACAAAAGGCATTAGATAATGTTAGTGTAAATTTTAGACAACATGAATTTGCTTCGATATTAGGACCATCAGGTTCTGGTAAAACCACTTTTTTAAATATCATTGGTGGCTTAGATGAATATACTTCTGGAGATATAATTGTAAACGAGGTAAGTACCAAACAATTTAAAGATCGAGATTGGGATTCTTATCGTAATCATCGTGTAGGTTTTATATTTCAAAGTTATAATTTAATTAGTCATCAAACAATTTTAAAAAATGTTGAACTTGCTTTAACTTTATCTGGAATATCTAAAAAGGAACGAAAGGGAAAAGCAAAACGAGCTTTAAAAGAAGTAGGATTAGAGAAACATATTAATAAAAGACCAAATCAATTATCTGGTGGACAAATGCAAAGAGTAGCGATTGCTAGAGCTTTAATCAATGATCCAGAAATAATTTTGGCAGATGAACCAACAGGAGCATTAGATTCAGATACATCTGTTCAAATAATGGAATTACTTAAGAAAATATCAAAAAATAAATTAGTTATAATGGTTACTCATAATCCAGAACTTGCCGAAAAATATTCAAGTAGGATTATTAACATTAAAGATGGTAAAATTGTTTCAGATTCTAATCCATACGATGGTAAAATAAATACAAAAGAACAAAAGATTATTGCTGATAATAAATTTAAAAAAACAAAAATGTCATTTTTAACTGCATTATCATTATCATTTAATAACTTAATGACAAAAAAGGCAAGAACAATTTTAGTGTCTGTTGCAGGTTCAATTGGAATTATCGGAATTGCTTTAATACTTTCAGTTTCAACAGGATTTCAAAACTATGTAGATTCAATTCAAGAAGATACTTTAACATCATATCCTCTAACGATTCAACAAGAATCGGCAGATATAACAAGTGCCTTGTTATCACTACGAAGTGGTAGTAATGAAAAAGGTGATTCTAATGAAGTAAAAGAACAACAAACCATTACTTCAATGCTTTCAAGTGTTAGTACAAATGATTTAAAAAGTTTTAAACAATATTTAGAAAAAAATAATAATAAAATTGAAAATGATGTTTCAAACATTCAATATTCATATAGTGTTAGTCCTAACATATATACAATAGATGCAACTAATAAACTAGCAAAACTTAATCCAAGTAATTTATTTAGTTCCATAATGGGAAATAATAGTATAATGAATTCTTATTCTTCTATGACATCTATCTATTCTCAAATGGTTGATAATCGAGATGAAAGGTTGAAAAAAAATAATTAAATTTTGACACGCAAAAAAGTGTCTTGTCAATGAAGACATTAAAATAAACTGATCT
>CANQDV010000102.1 GCA_947593955.1 uncultured Bacilli bacterium
AAAGCAAATTTAGATTATTTATTTACGACATACTTGGGAGGTAATGTTAATGAATAATAAAATTAGACAAATTTTAAATCATAATGATAGTTTTACAAAACAATTAGAAGAATTGGAAGTTAATGTTTTTTACCTTAATGAACTTTTAGTTAGAGAAAATAATAAATCAGCAATTGAAATGCTTACATCAGAATTAAATAAATGGTTTCATACGGTTATGAATGTAAAAGATAAAATTGATAATACTTTTGATGGACTTATAATTGAAAGGTTAGCTTCCGTTCAATTATCGTTAAAAAAGATTCAATTAATATATTCTATTCATTCTGAAGATATTTATAACAAAATGGTGAAATTAGTTGATGATCAGATAAAAGAGATTAATAAAATGAATTCTGAAGAAGAGAAAAAAGATGGATGTAGTTAATTATATTAATGACGAAATCAAAAAGATTGATAATGAATTAATTCACTTAATTGATCATGACCATATTATGTCTTTAAAATTAAAAAAAGAAGCTTATTTAGTTTATTTGGAATTATTAAATGTTAAATTAAAAATTAAATTTGAAATTAAATTGTCAGAGAAATTAGATACTTCTTCATCTTCAGAAATTTTAAAAAAGTATGGATTTAAACTTAGTTTTGATTCTAAAGTTTGGGAATACAATGTTGACGATTACACATCTTTACTTATAAAAAATAAAAATGAGCAAGTTTCAAATTTAGAAGATTATAAAATTTATTTTGAAACTATTTATAAAGAATGCATTGAAATGCCTGATATTTTATGCAGAATGATTGGCGATGGAGTGCTAATCTAGAAAGGTAATTATGGAAAATGAAGGATTAGAAAGAATAAAAGTCTTAGCAAGTGAAATAAAAGATGATGATTTAAATGAAATTGTTAAATATTTATTAACCAGGACTGATATGAATGAAAAATATTTGAATGAAGAAAAATCATTATCACAGATGGTAGAGTTTATTAATAATCAAGCTATGGAAATGTTGAAACAAAAGAAAAAGACCAGTTTTGTTGGTATGTATTTTAAAAATGAAACTGTTTTTAGTTGGGCGATTCATTATTGGGATGAACCGAATGAAAAATTAAATTTAACTTCTAAAAAAGTCGATAAAAAAGAAATAAATAAAGTTATAAAAGATATAAAAGATAAAAAATATAAAATAGTAGAAAAATCTGAAGAAAAATCAAATGAAAAAGACCAGGTAAAAAAGGAAAATAAAATTAGTACTAAAAAGAAAAAATGGCAAGCTGAAGGGCAGCTAACTTTATTTGATTTTATGAAAGATTTTATGTAAGAAAATGTATTTAAAAAAAGCATTAAAAAATTTAATGGCAGAATTTGATAACGAAGTTAAATTACCTAGTAAATTTTATCAATACTTAGAAGATATAAAAAAATCTCATAAATTAGTAATTAAATCCAAAGATGGTTACTTTTGTGAAAATTGTGATAAAAGATTTACTAAACAAAAAGTTTATGAAAAATATGGAGCTAAATTTGTTAAGTGTCCATATTGTAAAAAATGGTTGATAACTAAAACTAATAGAAAAAAACATTTTTCTCAAACTGATAATTTTTGTATAATTGAAAATTTTAAAGGTTACATAATTTTTAGATTATTTTCTGTAAGAACGTTTTATACGTTTCCTCATTGTTATGATACAGATTATTGTGAATATGGTAGACAAATATATAAATATACTAATACCTTAGAATTAATAGAAGAAGTTTATAACGAAAATGTAAATTCCACACTTAACGGAAGATATATTACGTATCAATATTTTATGAATTCAAATTGGAAAGCTATTTATAATAGGTATTATGGCTTTGGAGATGAATTTAAATTATATCCATATAACTTAAAGAAAGTTTTTAAAAATACGAAATGGCAATATTGTCAGATATGGAATTTTGCAAAACATATTGATATTTTTGGTTACTTTGGATATTTCAACATAAATGGTTATTTAAGCATAGATGTTGAATTACTAGTAAAAAATAAATTATACATAATGGCAAATTCTTTAATTAACAATTACTTTATAATTAAAATTGATAATAAATTTTTATATAAAAATATTAAATTTGTAAAAAAACATCATTTAGATATTGATGAATATTTATTTTTTGAAAAATTTAAAATAGAAAATATACGTTTAATAAGAAATTATGCACAATATTTAAATAACTTTACTAAAACATTTTTTGATTTAAAAATAGACCTGGAAAAAGCTGATAGAGAAATATTAAATATAAAAAATAATCTAATCGATTATTTAGATTATTTAGAAATTTGTAAATCGCTAGAATACAATATGAAAGACAAACGTATTTTATATCCTCATAAGGATATTGTTGAAGAACATGATCGTGTAAATGATTTATTTATTGTTTATCAAAACAAGAAAATTAATAAATCAATAAAAAATAGATATTTACAAATAAAAAATAATATTTATAAAAATAAGAAATATATTATTTTTCCAGTAAAAAGTCAATCACAATTAATCAATGAATCTTCACAACAAAATAATTGTGTAAAAACATATGCTGAAAGAATTGCTAATGGTGTGTGCGATATTTACTTTATGCGACTTTTATCAGAACCGAAAAAATCACTAGTAACGGTTGAAGTTAGAAATAATAAGGTAGTTCAACAACGTACAAAATTTAATGAGGCAACAACTAAAGAACAACAAAAATTTTTAGAATTATGGGAAAGAAAAATTTTAAATATGAAAGGATGATATAAATGGAAAACAATGAACAAAAAGATTTTATAAATGTCCCAGCATATATCGAAGATTTAATCAAAAAATTA
>CANQDV010000103.1 GCA_947593955.1 uncultured Bacilli bacterium
CCTTTTTCTTGCGATTTTACATTTCATAATTTAAGCTTTCTGCAAACTTATACCAATCAACATCTTTTTTACTATTTTGCTCATTTAAAATCAAATTAAATTCTTCTTCTGATACTGATTTATTGTTTATTGTATATGTATTAGAGTTGTTGGTATTTGTTGTATATGCTATTTTGTTAATGCTATATCCGTTTTCGCTAAAGCTATTAATTATAGCAATTCCATTTTCTTTTATTCCTGTTGGATCAGAATAGAAAAATGTACTATCTTCTTTTAAAAGTGTTATTTCTCTATAATTTGTTTTATATCCATAAATATTATTATCAATTTGATGTAGTATTAAAAGTCCACCCATATCATTAGATGAGGCTATTATATATAAGATTATTTCATTTTCGCCATCTGCATCTAAATCAAGGATAGAAAAGCTTTCGATTTGAGTGTATAAATCATCTTCATTAAAAAGATTTGGAACGTCTTTTATACTTACATATTTTTCTTCATTGTTATTAACAAAAATAAAGTTTTCTACGCCGATTAATAACATTTTTAAATTTTTCAGATATTTCTACGTTATTATTTTCTACTTCAAATTCTTTAACAACCCATATTCCACTATTTCCATTTTCTACTGGCTTAAAGAGTGTTAATTTATATTTGGTATCATTATAATTTAATGTAATAACAGCATTTTCAGGGTTTATATACCTTGTAATTACGTCATTTGTTTTAACATTTTCATATTTATTTTGCATGAATTCTAGCGCAGTTTCATAAGCATTTAAACGCCAAGGGTAGTGGCCGTTATTAACTTCGTTTTGTAAATTTTTTAAATCGTCATAATTTAAATTTTCTGCATTTATTATTATATCTTTATAAGAATATACAATATTTTCTTTAAGATTTGAATTGTAACTAATATGCATTAATGATAAATCTTCACCTGTTACACTATCTATTATTACAAGTGTTTTCATATATTCCCATTCTTGATTATCTTTTATTGAGTAAGTATTAGTATTTTTCTCATCAATTGTTATTAATACAACTGGTCTTTTTTTCATATCGTTTGAGTAAAAATTTGTGTAAAGAAGATATCTTGCATTTATATCACCACTATTATAGTCTGTACCAATACGTCTTTTTATTGCTATATCTATTGCTTCTTCTATAGATATTTTTTTCATATCATTATATTCTTCATTCATTTCTTCAAAATATCCATCTTTGAAAATGTCCCAAACTTTATTAAAGTTTTCATCTCCAATATTTACAGCAGTACTTGGAGTATTTTTTTCTTTATCACTAATGCGATTTTTATATACAATTATATAATATTTATCGCCATATTTTTGTATATCAACTTTATCGTTTTCTTTATCTATGTCTAAAATATTTTTGGTATAGTAAAATGAACTTGTATCATACATATTAGAGAAATTTAAACAAGCAATAATATAGTCATCATTATTATTAAATAAATATTCTTTATCTTCTAGTTTAATTGAATTATTTGTTACATCTAAAACTTTACTTGCTAATTTTTTGAATTTAATAAAGTATATTATTTTATTTTGTTCATATGTATATAGCAGAACATCATTTTTATTTATATCTTTAAAACCGTATAATAGTAAATTTTGAGTGTTTCCTGATAAATTAAAAATATTTACATTAAGTGCATCTTTAGATGCACTTGTAACATCATCTACAACACCAAAAGAAAGATTATATATTTCTTCATTATTTAAGTTTTGAGTATTTTCAGTTAGAATAATATTTTCTTTATGAGTTGTTAAGAAAAATAGCGCAACAAAAACACAAACTAAAATTGATAATAAAATTATTAAAAAAGAGGGACTTTTATAATTTAAAACTTTTTTAATTCTTTCTTTAACGCTTACTTCTCCAAAAGCAACAGGACAAGCCGATACAAATTTTGGATTTTCTACGCTAAATAATAAGAGCATTTGTGAATATTCTTTTTTACCATCTTCATTTAATTTTACTATTACATTCTCATCTGTTGCAAATTCAATATCATTACAGAATAAAATGTATGCAAGCCATATTAAAGGATTAAACCAATGAATTGAAAGTAATAAAAAACCAAAAGGTTTCCAAAAATTATCTAAACGTTTTAAATGAGACTTTTCATGCAATAAAACATAATTCTGCTCTTCTTTATTCATATCTGATGGTAAATATATTTTAGGATTAAATATTCCAAGTATAAAAGGCGTTTTAATATTATCGCATATAAAAACATTTTCTTTTATTTTAATTGATGCTCTAACTTGCTTTTGTAAACGAATATAGCATACTACACTATATAATAAAATTATAAACACTCCTAAAAAATAAACTAATTCAATTATATAAAGAAAATTAAATGCTTGGCTTTTAGTAGATATAGTACTTTCAGTAATTTCATTTTCATTGCTTAAGTTTGTATTATTATTTAAATTTTCTGGTATTTTAGTAGTATTGTCGTTTTCATTTGTCTGTATATAATAATCTGTAACTAAAGTATTATCTGCTACATTAACATTATTTTGTATATTTTTATTAAAAGTATTATCGGAAGTACTACTTAATAAAGCATTTTCTATTTCTTTATTATTTGGAATTAGGCTTAAATTACTTTCAAATGAAAATGGACAAATTAATCTAATTGCAACAAAACCCCATAAAATACAAAAAATATATTTAGGTATTTTTTTAAAAGCAAATCTAAATAATACAATTACTAAAAC
>CANQDV010000104.1 GCA_947593955.1 uncultured Bacilli bacterium
TTTTATTTCTCCATTAACTTTTTGCTTTAATAATTCTAAAGCTTTTTGTTTATTTTTCTTCAAAATAAATCACATCCTTTCGGATGTATATTATATATTAAAGGTATCATTTCTAAAAAATTTCTTGGTATCATTTCTAAAAAGGATTAACATGCGATTGTCTTTAATTGACAAAAAACAAAAAAAATGTTATTATGTATTCTTATGTAAATAGTGGATTTATAAAAAGGAGGAAAATAAATGTCAGTTGCAATTTTAGGTTATAAGAAAAATGGCAGTGATGATGTTTTTACCTTAGAAAATTCTAGGCTAGAAACGATCGATGCAATTACCAAATCATATACTAATGACAATGATTTAATCCTTTCTCATAAATATTCTCCATTGATTAGACAATATTGTCAAGATGATGAAATCCTAAATGGAAGAATAGTTTTAAACTATATAAAGAATAATAACGACAAAATTAATTTACCTATCTTATATGATGATCCTAATGCTATAATTACTAGAGCTAGTTCTTTAGATGAAAATAAATCAGAAGTAGAAATCTCTCGTAAATTATTATTAAATAGTAAAAATAAAATCTTTTTGAAATTATTTATGAATAGTAAAACCCTTAGAAGTACAACATCTCCTACTGTTAAAATGACTTTTAATGAGTATAAAATTGCTAAAAAAGAGAATTTGCATGTATTTAATAAAGATGGAGAATATCATATACCAATTAGTGATGTATTTCAATATCGATTAAATCACAATAAATTAGGACCAATGCGTTTATTGGTAGAAGACACGTTAGAGATTTGGCGTAATAATATTCTAAATTTTTCTAATGAAGATTTGTATTTTTGTTCACGTGAATTAAGATTACTTATAAATGAATATAATTATCGTAAAATTCCAAGAAAAATAATTTGTGATTTATCCATTAACTATAAAAAGTTTCATGTTTTAATAAGAGATAATTTTAAATTAAATCAAGAAAACAGCTTTGGAAATACTAAAGGTTTATCAAAAAGAAAGGTTTTATTATAAGGGGAATATAGCAATATATTCTTTTTTATAATGTTTGTGGTGATTGTATGGAATTAGATAGTAAATATTTACTTTTATTAGATAATTATGTAGCGTTTTTAAAATATGAAAAAAATTATTCTAATGATACTATTAAAAGTTATTATACTGATATATATGAATATTTTAAATATGTTGGTATTTATCATAAAAATTATTTAAAGATGAAATATGACGATATAAAAAACTATTTAATGTATTTAGATAAAAATAATGATAGTAATTCTACGATAGCTCGAAAAATTAGTTCCTTGAGAAGTTTTTATCGTTACTTGATGAATGAACAACTTATTGACTATAATCCGTTTTTGAGCATAAAACTACCTAAAAAAGAGAAAAAATTACCTAGATTTTTTCAATATAATGAATTAGAAGAACTTTTTGCGGTACCAGATTTACAAACTCCTTTAGGACAAAGAGATAGATTAATTTTAGAGATGTTATATGCTACAGGAGTGAGAGTCTCTGAACTTGTCAATATTAAAGTTAGTGATATTTCTAATAGAGAAATCAAAATATTAGGTAAAGGTAATAAGGAGCGAATTGCTAGATTTGGCGATTATGCTGATGAAATATTGCATTTGTATTTACAAGATGGCTACAAAAAATTAAATAAATATAATAGTCCTTATTTATTTTTAAATAAAAATTATCGTGAATTGAGTGATAGGGGAATTAGGAAAATCCTTGATTCAATTATCAGTAAAACAGCCATAGATAAAAAAATATCACCCCATATGATAAGGCATTCTTTTGCGACTCATTTGCTAAATGAAGGTTGTGATTTATTGAGTGTTCAACAGCTTTTGGGACACGAAAGTTTGAGTGCAACTTCTATATATACTCATGTTACTAACGATAGAATAAAAGATATTTATTATAAAACTCATCCTCGTGCCAAGAAATAATAGTTTAGCTATTATTTTTATATTACCTTTATTAAACAAGATATTCATTAATTGAAAAAAAATAAAAATATAGTAAAATGATAATAGAGGTGATACTATGGCAAAGTTATTTTTTAGATATGGTGCAATGGGATGTGGTAAAACTGCTCAATTGTTGCAAGTTGCTTTTAATTATGAGGAAAAAGGTTTAAAAGTAGCGGTTTTAAAACCAGAAGAGGACACGAGAAGAGGAGCTAAACTATATACTAGAATTGGTTTGGAAAGAGATAGTGACTATTTGATAAAAAAAGATGACGATTTATTTAAAATAATTAAAGATAAATTTAGTAATGTAAATTGTATTTTAATAGACGAAGCTCAATTTTTGAAAAGTAAGCAAATTGATGATTTAATGAAAGTGGTAGTTTATCTTAACAAACCAGTTATTTGTTATGGTATTAGAACGGATTTTTTAACTAATGGTTTTCCTGGTTCGACAAGATTGTTAGAAATAGCCCATTCTATTGAAGAATTGAAGACTATTTGTAAATGTGGTAAAAAAGCTATATTTAATGTTCGCTATGTTAATGGAAAAGTTAGTACTGATGGAGATAGTGTGGTTATTGATGATAGTGATGATGTTCAATATGTATCGATGTGTCATTCTTGTTATTATGAAACCTTAAAAAATAGTTAGTGTAAAGAGTTTTGTGGGAAAAAGGAAAGAAAGTTGAATTTATAATAAATTTGCTTTTCTTTTTTTATATA
>CANQDV010000105.1 GCA_947593955.1 uncultured Bacilli bacterium
GATATGTTTTCCATGGGTTTTATATCGCTCACATATTCCTTTTATAGCCAGATTATTTGATTCACTAGCCCCCGAAGTATATATAATTTCTTCTGGTAAAATATGTAAATTATTTGCTATATTCAAAGTACATTTATCAATTAACTCTTTGGCTTTCCTACCAAGTTTGTGGGATGAATTTGGATTAGCATAATATTTTTTGGTTGTATTATAAAATAATTCTAGGACATCATTATCAACTGGGGTTGATGCTGAATAATCTAAATAAATCATATATACTTTCTCCTTTTTTATTTTGTTGGCCCTTGCCAATTTTCGAATTTATCTTTATATTGCTCTATTTCTTCATGGTCAATAATAAACTTATCATCCTGTTCTTCTAACTTTTCAATACCTATCGGATTGCATCCACCTATTTCTAAATTATCAAGTTCAGTAATCAAAAAAGTATTCCCACAATTTTGACATTGTATTTTATTACCAACTTGGACAAAATAAGCATAAGGTGAGCCACCGCAAGACCCGCATGTATTGATAACGATATGGAACTTACCATTTTCATCTTTTACGGCTAAAAGACTAATTATTATCCCATCATATTCATAACTATAGTAGCTAACTTCTTCCGTTATTTTATCCTTATCGATGACAATATTACCAGTTTCATTTGTTTGGGCTTGATAAATTTTTCCGGTAATTTCTTTTAAGCCTGCCGGGGCATCGGAATCACTTATTTGATTTTCCTTCCCACAACCGGTTAATCCCAACATACTTATAAATAAAACAACCATGAAAACTAACTTTTTCATTTCACTCACTTCCTTTAAAATAATCTTCATCATCAATGATTTTAATGGTATTTTTTATCATATTCATCCAACAAGTATAAGTAATTGTTGCCTCTTCTTGAGGAGTAAATTCTATAATATTATCTCCTTCTTTTAATTCTTGTTTTATATTAAATTCATTTATAATAATCTCGTTATTACATCCTGTGAGATATTTTTTATCAACATGAATTATCATTTTTACGGGAATACCTTTTTGTAATATAATATCTTGATAATTGTCATAAGTTAAATCAAATTCGATTACTTGAATATTATCTTCTAATTTAGAAGTAGTAAATCCATCATAATTGTTACTTTTAAATAAATCAACATTTAGGTATAGTAAACCTCGATTAAGCATAACAAGTGATAATATTAAAATTAAAACTGAAGCAATCTTATTGAATACTATTTTCCATTTACCTTTTAAAATATTGAATAAAAGGCCAATAAATAACATGAGAGGTATTGTTCCTAAACAAAATAGAAACATAGAAAATGCCCCTTTAAAAAATGAACCTGTACTTAAAGCATAAACTTGCATAGCTTGAAGGGGCCCACAAGGTATAAAACCATTAAAAATACCAATTAAAAAAGAATTCTTGGTTGTAATTTTCTTTTTATTTCTAAAACATTTAAAATGAAAATCTATAATTCCTAACATTTTTAAAGACATTGCAAACATGAAACAAGAAGCCATTATAATGATAAAACCTTTAAAAGTATTATTTAGTTCTAAAATTCCACCCAGTGCTCCGACTATTCCGCCCAATAATGTATAAGAAATGAGTCTTCCTAAATTATAGAAAATTGGCTTTTTTAGATTATTTTTATCACTATAAATAGCGATTAAATTAATAGCACCACACATACTAATACAATGAATACTAGTTAAAAGTCCTGTTACAAAAAGCATTCCATAAGTAATATTACTATCGATGGTTGGAATGGCATTAAAGACATTAAAACCAAATAATTTATTGATACTCCAAATTATAATGAGAATTAGGAAAGTAATAATAATAAATTCCTTTAACTCTATATTACTTTTTAGTTTCCTTATATCTTCACTTATATATTCCTTTTTTGTTATATAATCTGTATTCAAAATAGCATCTATCAATTTATTTTTATCTAAATTTCCTTTATATTTAATGCAAGCGATATTCCCATCAAATTCTACACTTTCAATATTTTTTATCTTTAATAAAGCGTTTCTTACAGTCATTTCACAATGACTACAATGCATACCATCAATTTTTATATATATTTGTTTCATTTTAGTTTTCCAAATAAGACAAGGACATCATCTAATGCATCTAAATTTCCATCATTTATTTCCTCTACCATACAGGATTTCATGTGGCTCTTTAAGATTTCATTACCTAAACTTTTTAAAGCATTTGTAGTAGATGCTACTTGTAATAATATTTCATCGCAATATCTGTCATTATCAATCATTTGTTGAATTCCACTTACTTGTCCAGAAATAATTTTTAATCTTCTAGTTAAATCCTTTTTTTCTTCTTCAGTTCTGTGTTTTGATTTAGTACAATTTTCACATTTCTTTCTCATTTATAACACCATGTATATTATAGGGTATAGGGGGTATCCCTGTCAACTTTGTTAAAGAAAAAAACAAACTCTCTAAACATAGTTTGCTTATACAAATTTTAAACAAGTTTATTGATATAAATTTAATTACATTCTTCATCAGTCGAACAATTATTACTAGATGCATATATTTTACTAAAAGTTTCATAAAAATCATTATATAAAGCATTATATTGTTTTTCTGTCATTTCAGAATATTTAGTTTGTCCTTCTTCTAATGTTCTACTTATTCCTTTAGCTTCTACAATACCACCATTTTTAATAGTTATAAAAAATGGC
>CANQDV010000106.1 GCA_947593955.1 uncultured Bacilli bacterium
CATGGTACTCATACAATTGATGCAGCTAGTGAATTAGGAATAGGTACTAAAGAATACGAATTAATAGAACTATAAAAGGCCGAATAATTCAGCCTTTTTTGTATGTTTTATGAAAAAAATTATACTAATGAGATATGTACATTTAAAGTTAATAATAGAAAAGAAAAAAAGATTAATCCTCATTGACTATATTTA
Organism: uncultured Bacilli bacterium; assembly: GCA_947593955.1. GTDB lineage: Bacteria > Bacillota_I > Bacilli_A > RF39 > UBA660 > RGIG3091. The sequence goes on from CANQDV010000106.1 coordinate 196, forward strand.
TATGTACATATATAATAAACGTATAAGAATGGAAGGAAATTACAAGTAATGAAAAAAGAAGTAAAAAAAGACCTGCCTAAAAATTCACAAAAGAAAAAAATAATAATAATTAGTTCTATCGTTGTAGGATTAATTATAATAAGTTTAACATCATTTTTAATAACTAAACACTTAAATAAAGATAACTTTGAGTATGTTGAAGTTGAACCAACGATATCTATGCTTGAAGATGGTTCATATTATATATTTGGTGCTCCAACTAATCAATCATTTGAAATAGAAACAGAAGATGACTTTACTTATGAAGTAAAGGATGAAGAAAATAAAAATGTTGAAATAACTGAAGATGCAAAAGATAATAAAGTTATTTTAAATGGAACTTATGAAGCGGGAAAAACTTACACTTTAACAATAAAAAATGGAACATTTACAAAAGAAGAATTGAAAGATGCAAAAAGTATAGTTTTTGCTATTGAAAGAAAATCAAATCAAACAGCAGTTTTAAAAGATAATGTAAAAGAAGTAGATGAAAAAGATAATAAAATCGAAGAAAAAGATAATAAAATAACTTTAACAAGTAAAGAGAATTATAAAACAGGTGATATAGTAGTTATCGGTGAGGGAATAAATCAAAGTGCTTATAAAATAGAAAGTAAAGATAAAAATACATATGAAGTAAGTACGCCAAAGTTAGATGAAGTTTATGATGAACTGGATTATTATGGAAGTACAGTTTTAAATCTTGAAGATTTTGAAGCTAATGAAGAAGTAAACGAATATTTAATTGCATATGCTGAACAAAATGTAATGGATTATGTTGTTCCAAAGGTTAATGCAGCATCATCTACTACAATAAAAGCAGAATGGGATAAAAAAAATCAAGCATTAGTAGCAAAAGTTCATGTGGAAACAAATCCAAACGATACATTATTTAATAAAAGTTTCTTAAAATATCATAGATTATCATTTGATTATGAGGTTAAACTAACATATAAATTAAATTATGATATAAGTTTAACAAATATAGATATAAATTTAGTAGTAGAAATAAAAAATACACCATCAATGAAATTAGAACATGCTGAAGAAACATTAGATAATATTAAAAAAGGATTAGATGCATATACAAAAGATGTAAATGTTTTAAAAACATTAAAAGGTGATTATGAAAACATATCAACAGATAAGAAAACATTAGAACAAGGTGTTGGGAAAATAATAATACCAACAGCAGTAACAGGATTAAATATGGAATCAGACATAAGTTTAATCATGAATTTTGATGTAAAAGCAAATATGGATGCGACATTAACAAATACAAATACAGCAGTAATTGGATATAGTTCTAAAAAAGGATTATATGGAAGTTTAACATATAAAAATAATGTAGAAGCAAATATATTTGGAAGTGCAAGCATGAGATTAGGAAGCAAAATAGATATGGGTCTTAATCTAATGGGCGTAGCCAAAGTAAATGGCAGTTTATCAGGTGGAATATATGGAAAAGGTGATATCAGTATTAATAGTAATATCACGAGTACCGAAGTAACAGCTACATTAAACGCCAATGCCGAGGCTGGATTATTTTCAACAATAAAAGCTAGTGCCTCAGTATTTAATTATAAAAAAGAAGTAACATTATTTGATAAAGAACTAAAATTATATGATTATACATTACCATTAGAAAGTACAACTAAACTAGAAGATATACCAGTATCTGCTGAAACAAATAATAATGAAAAACCAACTAATCAGACACAACCAAGTACTCCACAAAAAATAAAAATTAAGTTATACACATTTTATCAATGCGATGATATGGATGGAAAAGCTATTTTATATGAAACCATTGAAATGAATTCTGGAAGTCCATTAAGTAGTGTTTGTAAAAAAAATAGTTATGGTTCTTATAATTACAATTTCTGCGAACCAGAAATGATTGAATATGGTTGGAAACCAGCTGAATTTACTGATTATTATAAAAATATTTTTAAACGATTTGAAACTCTCGTAAATAAATATAGAGAATTGCGAAATGCACATCCGGATGATTATTGGAACCTTGAAGAATATGATAAAGTTTATAATGAAATAAATGATATAAAATCTGAATTATTTACTCCGGAGAAAGACTTAGTAGATATAAATACCAAGCTTACTAAAAATACTGATTTATTTATAGGTGCCGCATATGGTTGTGGTGCTCCAGCTGAAGAATAAAAATGTGCAAAAAAAAATTATGTTAAAAATGAAAATGATGGAGCACTATTAGAAATCATTAAAATCAAGTATTAATAGAACAGAGATTATCAAGAAATTGGTAATCTTTTTATTACTCAATTATAATCCTGTAAGAAAAACTGTGTGGCATATTATAAAATAATATAGTATAATTAAGTAGAGGTATATTATGGAAAAAGATAAAACAAAAAATATTGTAATAATAATACTTGCTATTATAATAGGGATATTATT
>CANQDV010000107.1 GCA_947593955.1 uncultured Bacilli bacterium
CAGTATTTGGATCAGTTACTATTTTATCATTTGGTGTAAGTGGATTTTCTAATTCATCATTGCTTGGTCTTGTAAATACCTTAGCATTGCCGTTATCTTTAGCTGCTTCTTCGATAGTAGGATTAGCATTAAATTTATATTTTTTAATAAGTCCTTCAACCATCGCTACTAATTCTTCATATTTTTCTTGTTGACGAGCTGAATCATAATCTTTATCTGTTCTAATAATGTTAATTTTATCAGCTAGTGCACTATCTAAATATGTTCTAGCAATAGTATAGAAGTCAGTGTCTTCACATGCTTTACCGTCGATACTCTCAGCATCGTATAGGATTTGACTAGCACCATCGCTAATTTTAACACCATTTTGTTCCATGAAAGCAATAATTCGATAAAGAACTAATCTAGCGCTATACGAAACATTGTTTTCACCATTTTGAATGATATCTTCATCAACTAATTTATTGAATAAATAAGCAGTTGCTTTCTTATCCTCATCAGTTTTAGCATTATAATTATCTACGGCATAACCATAGGCTCTATCGATAATATCAGCATCATCTTCGCTAAGAAATGCTAAATCGATATCAAATTTAGTATCTTTAGTAACTGTAAACATATCCATGTAAACGTTACTTAATACTTCTAAATAGTCGTCAATTATTTTAGCAGGTGTTAAAGCATCGCTATAACCTAGATAACCTGGACGGACTTGATCGATATTGGCAACTGTAACAAAGTTAATCCATTGTTCAGCTGTAAAATTTTCACCGATACCATTTTCTTTAGCACTTTTAATAATTGGAGCCATATAAGCTTCCCATGCCTTAATATCTTGACTATTTATATTAAACTCTTTATTTATAACTTCAGTTTGCTCTTCTGTTGGTTCATTATCATCAGTAACTTGATTGCAAGCAACAAACGAAGCTGTTGAAATACCAACGATAAAAGCTAATGTTAAAGCTATTTTTTTATTATGTTTAGTCATAAAAGAACGTAGACTTTTTTCATCTGTATCAATCTTGGCAATTAGTTTTCCGTCTTTATATATATATTTCTTTTCCATAATTTAAACCTCCTTTATATTCTTATTGTAAAACACATTGTTGCATTAAATAACCATCGTTAAGTAAAGAATTATCGCCTTTAATACTCCATTTTTCTTTGTGTTCACCGGCTAAAGTTGTTTTAGTACGGAAACGATAATATGTTGTTTTTACTTCAACAGTTACATCTTTATATACTGGTTCTCTTACTTGATATTGTTCATAACCAACTAATTCTTTAACAGTCTTAGTTACAGGAACTTCTCTTTCAGCATATTCAGCACATTTTTCAACTTTATCTTTTACTGGATAAGATTTTAATTCCCATTTTTCATAAACAAATTGCATATCAGAATTACAATTTTCTTTACATGAAGTATCATAAGTAGTAATAGGAACATATCTAACAGTATCGGTACTTGTAAGAACATGGCTTGATACAAGTCGTGGTTCAACTAAAACCCATTCTTGTTTTACTTTCCCAGTTTCAACCCAAGTATATTCAGTTTTAGCACAATATTTTTCTTTTTTCGTACCAAGAGTTACAGTCTTATCTTGATACTTAGGTTTACTTAAGTCATTATAAGTCTTTACATTATAACCAATTAATTTCTTTTCGGTCTTGGTTGAAGTTTCAACTTTTGTTTGAACTTCACGATTAGCATTAGCAGTTACTTCTTTTGTTGACCAATTAGACCAATCAGACCAGGTTTCTTTACCAGCTGTATCCTTTGTATACAAACATTGATATACAGGATCATCAGGTTTTGATGGATCCGGTTTATCATCAGGTTTTGATGGATCTGGTTTATTATCTGGTTTATTATCAGGAACCGGATTAATATTAGGTCTTGTATTAGTTTCTGGTGCCTTTGCTTCGCACAAGAAAGTCTTACAATAATCGTAGCATCCTAAATGAACAAGTAATTCATCCTCATAATCTGTACATTTTAAATGAACTTTCATTTGATATTCATTTTCCATTTTTGTAACTTCAACATATGACTTTTCATTATCACATTGTTTACCGTTGCTGTCTAAAAATGGCAAAAGAAGTTTCAAATCTAACATTTCGCCTAAAGTCATTTCAACTTTGTCGCCAACATTTTCTGGTAGACGTTCTAAAGTGTAATAACTTTTAGCAGCCTCTTTCATTGCATACATATTGTCATTGAATAATTGCTTATAAAAAGGCTTTAAAGAATTATTTAGATCTCCTTTTAATGGAAACATCCACATTAATAGGAAAATCAAAAATAAAACAATTAGGATCGATAAAATGATATTTTTTACTGTGTTACCAGTTTTTCTTTCTTCATACATATAAATTCCCCCCATTCATCACTAATCGATTGCCTATTCTAGCACTTCTTTAAAATAATGTCAAATTTTAAAAAAGCAATAAAATATGCCTATTCCCCTCGTTGTTGCCTGTTATACTAACATAATATCTTAAAAAAGTCAACAAAAAAAGAAAGTGTAATACTTTCCTTTAATTATAGTGTTTTTGCACTGTCTTCTATACCATATTGTTGATTA
>CANQDV010000108.1 GCA_947593955.1 uncultured Bacilli bacterium
ATCATTGATAGTGTATACTAAAGCTGAAAATAGTAGTGTTAAAAATTCTAAAGAAGGGATAAATTGGCAAGTGTATAATTCGTCTAAAACTGGTTATTTTCTCGGTGGATATGTGGAATTAAGCGATGGATATGTAGTATTACAGCATGAATCGTGTGGGGATAAATGTGTAAATCATTTTGCACTAAAATATGATAAAAATGGCAAAATGATTTGGAAGAAAACATCTAGTTATGCGACTGAAAATAGCGAGATAGTGTTAACTAATGATAATGGATATATAATAAATAATGGTAAATATATAACTAAATATGATAAAGATGGTAACCAAATATGGCAAAATAATAGCAATGAGTCTATATATGATTTAATATCTGTAGATGATGGTGTTATAGCACTATCAGATAAAGGATTAACAAAATACAACAATAATGATGGTACAGTAATATGGAATACAACTAAAGTTAATGATGAAAATAATATTTCAAGTTTAAGGCAAGTTATAGAAACAAATGATGGATATGTTGCTGTAGGAGTAACAAGTGAGCGGGTTGATAATGAAACAACAAAATATATTACTAATATCGTAAAATACGGTAAAGATGGAAAAATAATATGGAATAAACAGTATGATAATATATTCTATAGTATTAGCAAAATGATTAATACTAGTGATGGTTATATTGTAGTAGGTCAAAACCAAAAAGATAATGGGTTTGTTGCTTCCATGGCGAGAATTAATAAAAGTGGTGAGGTTAGTTGGCAAAAAAATTGGCAGGGAGAAGAAAAAGTTTACAGCTATTCTGATGTTGCCGAAACGAATGATGGATATGTTGCTGTAGGATATTATTATATTGGTGATAATAAATATAATGGTTTAATTATTAAATATGATAAAAGTGGAAATGTTAAATGGCAACGTGAAGAGAAAAATAGTAGATTCACTCAAATCTTAGTTAATGGTGATGAATATATTGTTGGTGGTGATTATAATGAAATTGGAACATTATTTATATATGATAAAGATGGTAATTTAACTGATTATCACCATATCGCAACGGGACTTAATATGATAGAATTTAGTACTGATAATTTTAATGACTATATTGTTCTAACTTACCAATTTTTAACAAGCTATAGTATTAATAAAAAACAACCTGATATGGATAATAGTGGCGTATATGGAATATATAAAGTAGGGGATATGGTTAAGTATAATAACAATAGTTATTATGTTATAGAAAATAGTGATAGTAATCAAGAATATGTAACATTATTAAAAGCCGAAAATTTAACTCCTGACGAAATAAATAAATATAAAGGTGATATACAAGTAACAGAAAATGGAGTACCATTTTATACAAACACTGAATGTTATTGGAATAGCGAGGATGATTATAAGGATGATAGATGTAGTAACTATTATAGGCAATCTTTTGTTCAAACAATAATTGAAAATTGGGCTAGTGATGCTATAAATAAAAGTGATTTAGTAAATATAGGGGGATATAAAGCAAGATCAATAAAAATTGATGAGTTAATTAATAACTTAGGATATTATTATGGTGGTGCAGGTTCATCATTAAGTACATGTCTAGCGCCTACATTAGATACGCCAGAATGGGTAAACAATATAGAACCGTATTGGACAATGAGTGGATATGATGATGGTCATACGGTGTATGAGGTTTCATCTAATGAAACTCAAGCTTGTAATGAAGAACCCTATAATACATATGGAATAAGACCGGTTATAAATTTAAAGAAAATAGCTATTGAACAACATAGTTCAAATATTCAGCAAGATAATAATTTATATTGTGAAAATGGTTATGATTATGAAAAACAAACAAAGTATAATGCATTTAATATTGGCGATGAAGTTGAATATAATGGAGATAATTATTATGTAATAGAAGATAGTGATAATAAGACTAAGTATATCACTTTATTAAAAGATGAACCTCTGACTGCTGAAGAAGTAAATAAGTATAATGGTGGAGAATACGAAAGTAAAGATGGTGAGATGCCATATGTTATAGGCTGTGATAGTATTGGAGAAGTAGTAGGAAACTGTGAGAGTATAAATAATTACGATGATTCTCCTATAAAAAAATTGGTAGACAATTGGTCGAATAGTTTAGATGATTTAGTTAAAATAGATGGATATAAAGCAAGATTAATAACAATGGATGAAATATTAAATCTAGGTTATGAACAATACACTTATACTGGTAATGATTTTATTTCTCCATCTCCTGATACCCCAATCTGGATATATGATAATAATTATTCCTATTGGACAATGAATGTATTAGATTATAATCGAGGCGGTAGAGTAACTAAAAAATTTTATGCTGTTCGTAGTAATAAGGGATTTGTTTCAATTACTGAAAAATATGGTGGATTATTTGTAAGACCCGTAATAAACCTAGATAAATGTGCAGTAGATGGTGGATGTTATGAAGAGGATGTAGCTATTGGATGTAAGGATGATAAGACAGTAGTAAATGTACCAAGT